>JBBQIG010000153.1:0-9505 GCA_038324715.1 Anaerolineae bacterium
GGTAGGAGGCGTCTTGACCGTTCTTGCGCCACTACTCGTTGTGCTCGCAGCAGTGGCGTCGGTCTTTGCACATGTCAAGGTTGAGATTGTACGGGTAGAGGAGCCGGATCCGAAAGAATCCCCTAAAGAATAAGGATTTGTATTGCTCTACAGGCTGGCTGGATAGCTCAATTCGCTATCCAGCCAGCCATAGTTCTTGCAGCAAAGGGAGGTGTCTCTATGCTCAAGTTCAGATTTGTTTTTCTCATGATCATCATCGTGACCGCTAGTACGTTGGCAGTCCATGCAACGCTGATACGCCCCTGGTATATGCGCTGGGGTGCAACCGATGCAGAGATAAATATGCCTTTACCCGGTGACATTTATATACCTGAACAAACGGTAGTCTCCACACGCGCCATCACCATCCACGCACCAAAAGAAGCAGTATGGCGTTGGGTGGTGCAACTCGGTCAGGGACGCGGCGGCTTTTATAGCTATGAGTGGTTGGAAAATCTCTTCGCCGCCGACATGCATAATGCCAACGAAATCCTCCCAGAGCTACAACAGTTGCAAGTTGGTGACCCTATCTCGTTTCAACGCGATGGCCCTTTTACTGTGGTCGCCTATATTGAAGAGGGGCAAGTGTTGGTCTTGGAGGGTGGTTGGACTTGCTATCTAGAGGAGGTAGACGATACCACCACCCGTCTGGTAGTACGATACGCCTCATTTAAGGTAAATAGCTTCCTGAGCCGGTTATTTTACTATCCGATTTTTGAACCTGCACACTTTGTCATGGAACAAGGCATGATGCTCGGCATCAAGGCTCGCGCCGAAAGCAAGCCACAGACATATTTTGTCTATCAGGCGCAATAGCAGGACTCAATAGCAAGAAAGGAGAGGATACTTATGACCCAGCCCAAAGCAACTCGTGCCCCAACCTTCTCCCGAACGCTCAAGTTCGGTGCAGGGGCGGGCATCGGCCTTACTTTTATCTATGCATCTATGTTCGCTCTGTATGCCGTCTGCCGATCTTCACTGACAATCGGGGCGCTAACGCCACCCGACATCAGCTTGTTTGGCACACTTGCAGCCAACGCCGCCTCAATAAACTTGGCCTCGCTGGCAACAGCATCTCTGCTAGCGCTGCCCATGGCCTTGTTGGGTATGGGTACGGCAGTGGCAATTAAATGGTTCATCTCGATCTTCAACCCAAATCGCAATAGCCAACGAGCTATGCTCATTGGCCTGGCAGTAGCCCTAGGCGTCGTGCTTGCCTTCCAATTTAGCATGCAGATGCTGTTGGGTCGCCCTTTAAATGATCTTGGCGTGGAGACTTATCTATTCTGGTTCGGGTTGCCTGGCGTGTTACACATGGGCGCAGGCGCTGTGGGTGCCTGGTATCTGAACCATACAATCGCAAACGTTTCTGTTGTTACAAGAGAGGTAAATCATGGTCGTCCAGAAATTTACAGCGGAGCAGGCTAGATTGTATCAAGAACGTGACAAAGCCTTAGATGAACTCAGCTATCTTCGGCAAGAGCTACAAGGCGAAGTCGATATGGAACCCGACGAAGCTGATGCGCAGATTACTGAGCATGAAACGGCAGCAATTCTGATCGCCATCATCGAGCAGAAGCTTAACGACATTGATGCTGCACTGGTCTCAATTGAATTGGGACAGTATGCAATGTGCGAGCGTTGCGGACAGCCGATAGAATCTGGACGTTTGGCGGCTAAACCAGATGCCAGATTCTGCATCTCGTGTCAGCAAGTGGTGGAAAACTGTAGATCCAAAGCTAGCCCAAAACATGATTCAGATGAGTTGGACCCCATCTATTTCAGTTTTCCTAGTGTGACTTACACGATGTAGCGCCCTATGCTAAAGCCAGCCGAACTTCCTATTAAGTGAAAGGTGTGCAGGCGGCCAAATAACAATCCGTAGGATCTTCAATGTACCCGTTTATGGCTGGTCTTTATTTTTTCTGGCTATTGGCCCTCCTGAATTAGCATTATCTGGTGGCAGGAAGTGTACACCGGCTACATTACACAGGAGGGCTTGAGCCACTGCTGGTGGTTGTCGTACCGTACCTAGTTGTTAGGCTGATCTTCTTCTATTTGAGTGACTACACCAGCCTCTTTGCCGCGCCTGAACTTGCGGAGTTCATGCGACCTACAGATGACTCCAGGGTGGTTCTGACGATTCCGATGCAGCTACTTCGGGGGGCGCTGCTGGCCTTTGCGCTCTTTCCTTTTCGCCTCGTGATCGTGGTAATTTTTAGTTGGTTGGCCGGAGATCACGTTTCAAATGCTGCTCTTCGCCTGGCTACTCCATCCATGGGAGAACAGGCATCATGTGCAATCTGGCAGAGGAAAATCTCATGCGTTCTCCTAGTAAAACTCTCTCCATCGAGCATCTCCAAGACGAACTTGACGGTGCAACTCTATACCGGACGCTGGCAGAAGTCGAAAAAGACCCCAAGCTCGCCGAAATCTATCGACGGCTGGCAGCAGTAGAACAGCAACATGCCGACACCTGGAGCGAACGGCTGCAAAAACTGGGTGCCACCATCCCACCCTATCGCCCATCCTGGCGTACACGTACCCTAGCGTTTTTGGCACGAAAATTTGGCACAGGCGCAGTCATACAAACAATTTCAGGGTTAGAACAGATCGATTCCCACCAATATTTGCAGACTGACGCGGGAGCCATGGCAGCAGATGAGCGCTCCCACGCCCGCCTGCTCCAACACATTACACAACCCCTGAAGGGTGGCTTAGAAGGGGCTTCCGTGGCGCGAATCGAGGGACGTCATCGCGCCAGCAGCGGCAATGCCCTGCGCGCTGCCGTTCTTGGTGCCAACGATGGCCTTGTCTCCAACCTTAGTTTGATTATGGGCGTAGCTGGCGCAGCATTATCAAACCGCACCATCCTCGTTACTGGACTTGCCGGGATCCTGGCAGGTGCATTCTCAATGGCTCTCGGAGAGTGGCTCTCGGTTCAAAGCTCACGTGAACTCTACCAACGCCAGATTGAGATCGAGCGCATCGAAATCAGCAGCGATCCAGAAGAGGAAATTGAAGAACTCTCGCTCATCTACCAAGCCAAAGGGTTAGACGCAGAGCAGGCAAAAAGAACTGCCACACGCATTATGAGTGATGAGGCGAATGCACTGGAAACGCTTGTGCGTGAAGAGCTAGGCATTGATCCCGAAGAGTTAGGTGGCTCGGCCTGGGAAGCGGCGATCACCTCTTTTCTTCTCTTCGCCGTTGGCGCAATCTTGCCAGTGCTCCCCTTTATCTTTCTAAGTGGAACCATTGCCATCATTGTTAGCTTGCTTTTTGGCTCCATTGGTCTCTTGCTCATTGGGGCTGGAATTACGCTCTTCACCGGACGCTCTGTTGCATTTTCGGGGACTCGTCAGGTACTCTTCGGACTGACAGCAGCCGCAGTCACCTATCTGATTGGCCGCATCATCGGGGTGAACTTAGGCGGATGAGAATATGTTGCACCAACCCTTGAAAGGTTAACTGATAACGACTACCTCAACAGCAAATAGAGCACTTGGGCGAGCAAAATCTTGGCAATTGTCGCAATTGGAAAGACCAATGCATAGCCAATATTGGGTACTTCGTTTTTGCTCTGCTCCAGTGAAAAGCCCAACACCGCGGGCTGAGTTTGCAGCGCCGCCAACATTCCCGTCAGCAGCGGATAGGGAATTTTGAGCACCTTATAGCCAAACCACAGCGTAAGAAAAGCCGTCACAAGTGTGATCGTAGCGCCAGCCAGAAAGATGGTAATGCCACCACTTTGCGCGAAAGTGCTCAAGAAGGTATAGCCAGAACGCACGCCAATGCCTGCCAAAAGCAAGGTCAATCCCACTTGGCGCAATGTCAAGTTGGCACTATAGGGCAGCGTCCACACAACCGGCCCCGTGCGGCGCAAAGCCCCCAGCACAAGTGCCACCAACAAAGGGCCACCCGCATAACCAAGTTCCAGTGTGACTCCCCCAGGCAATGGAATTGGAATCAGCCCCAACAACAACCCCATCAGGACACCAAGCCCAAAAGAGAGTAGGTTGATCTCGCTCAGTGCCTTATAGGAATCGCCAAAGAGTTGTCTTACCTTTGGTATATCTTCACGCTTCGCCACCACGCGCACCCGATCCCCTAATTCCAACACAGTGTTACCATCGGCAAGCAGATCGATATCCCCTTGGCGCACACGCGTGACCAGTGTTCGATGCTGTTGCGGAAGCCGCATCTCCGTCAACTTCCGTCCCGCAATTGCGGGATTGGAAACAAAAATACGGTGTGAATCATATTGGCTAAGGTCAAAGACAAGCTGCTCCTCTGTGGCCTCACCCAGCGCAACGGCTGCGGCATCGACATCACTTGGCGCACCCAACACATTCACCAAATCGCCCAGTTGCAATTGCGTATCCGCAGTAGCTAGAAAAAGTTCATTTCCACGCTTCACCCTCGTCACCAAAACACCTAAAGCCTGTTGCTGTGCCAGGGAATGCAACGGCACGCCCACTGCCGCCGCGTTTGTTATGCGAATTGGCCGGTTATAAAGCGTTTGCTCCACTAAATGGAAGCCCCTCAGCTTTTCACTCTCAGCCTGATAGTCGATGTGCCAGAGTCTCCGGCAGATCAAGATCGCCAGGATCATGCCTAGCACCCCAATAGGATAGGCAATTGAATAGCCGATCACTGGCTCTGCCAGCAACTTCTCCGTTGCGCCACTAGCACGCAGGGCATCCAATACCCCGGCTAAGGCAGGTGTATTGGTGAGGCTACCCGCAAATATCCCAGCAACGACCGTGCTCTTGATATTCAGCAAGAGCGACGTAATTACGGCCATCCTCGCAGCAAGGATCAGAATTGTCAAAACGAAGAGATTATCACGCAGCCCACGACGGTTGAACGAGGCAAAGAAGCCAGGGCCACTGCTCAAGCCAATGGTATAGACAAAGATGACAAGTCCGAGCAGAAAGATAATTTCCGGCAGGGAGAGCCGTGGGTCCAATGCGCCAATGGCGAGTCCTACAAAAAGCACTGCGGCAACGCCCAAGCTACTCCCCTTAATTTTGATGCGTCCAATGGCATAGCCCAAAGCCGAAACTATAAAAAGTAACAACAATGGGTTTTCAACTAAAAGGTCAATCACGATGTGCGTCTCATTTCCCGGTTATACGGCAACCTTGCAACAGCCTGCGAATCACCATACCTTTGGCAAACTGCAAATGCAAGACGCAGAAACAAAGTAGCAACGAAAATGACCTGCACATGCTGTGCAGGTCACTCATTCTTCTAAGGACAGATATCTTATCAGTCTATTCTCAGTGTATCACTCAGTGTATCATGTCTACTTACTGAACAGGTTTATTCAATCGATCCGCTGTCGCAACGTTCCATTCTGTGGTTATGCTCGATCAGCAACGGGTGTTGACGATCGGCTGTTGTCCTCTGCTGGGCGACTGCGCCATGGAGTACCCAACTTAGGTAGCAAGAAATAGTCTAGTCCGATATAGCCAGCCACCTTCCAAGCCAGCATGAGACCGACGGAGAGGGCAAAGAGCACAGGGTTCGTGCTGGCAGTACCTGCAAGCATAAAGTTGAAGTTCAGCATGGCACCAAAGAAAGCCGCAATGCCTGTAAACAATCCAAGAATCAACGCCACGCCGATGATAACTTCACCATAAGCAATCATTGGGGCCATCCAGCGATAAGCCTCCATATCCAACAAGGTCGTCAAGAAGGAGCGATACCAGTCGAAAGAGATGGCGGGTCTGCCTTCTTCAGGAATGGCAATGGCACCCGTCCAAAAACCTCTGACAGCATCACCAGTCTGGGTTCGAAATCTTGTGGAGTCCAGCATCTACCCAATTATAACCAAGCCACAAACGGAGGACTAGCCACAGCCAGCTTGAACGTGTATCGTTGAAAAGAAAACGAGCCAGTGGTGGGTCTTGCACAACCACATTTTTACGATTTGTAAGGGCGTTCATCTTTATTCTCCTGGTGACTATTTGAATCGATTTTTGCGTCCTGAGTCTATCAACTGCGTTAAAGGATACAACCGACCCGCCATCAATAGAAGCGACCAAAGGGGAGTTTCATACCTACTCAAAGGGATAGGCGTGAGCCTAGCTAGTTTTTGGTGCAAAACGGGTAAAGCAATCAGAAAGACTCCTCTGTTGCGATAGGATAGAAGTTACGACACAGCCAGCCTAAGCAACAAAGGAGCCAGAACTATGTTACGCGACCAGTACGCAGTTGACAAATTTTTCATAGAGGTTTGTGAGCGTGTCACGGCAATGGATGCGATTCTTGTGCAGATCGATGTGCTACTTGATGACATGGCGTTGTATCAACAGGTCAAAGGTGACTTGAGTCAGCGCTATGGCAAGACAACGAAAACAGGACGGTCGTCAACACCAGTCGAGGTCATCGTACGCATGCTGGCAGTGAAGCACCTGTACAACTTGAGCTATGAACAGACTGAGCAGCAAGTGAGAGACAGCCTGGTGTTGCGGCACTTTTGCCGGGTCTACTTTGAGCAGGTGCCTGATGACACCACGCTGTTGCGCTGGGCCAACCAGTTGCAGCCAGAAACGCTGATTGCCTTCAACGAACGGCTGGCGCACCTGGCTAAACAACTGCAAGTGACGCGTGGGCGCAAGTTGCGCACGGATGGGACAGTAGTCGAAACAACGATTGCTTACCCATCGGACAGCAAGCTGTTAGCCGATGGGGTGCGCGTGCTTGGTCGCACGCTCAAACGGATACGCACGGCACTGGGTGAGCGCATTGGCAACGCAACGGTCCTTTTTCGCGACCGCACACGCAGCGCCCGCAAAGTTGCGCGGACCATCACCCAGCGAGCACGGCGGCAAAGTCAAGCGGCAAAAGCAGAGATGCAGCAAGGTTACCAGCAGTTGGTTCGTGTGGCGCAAGCGACGGTGGCACAAGCCAAACAGGTGCTTGAACGCTTGACGACAGAAGATGTGCAACCGTTGCTGCGTGAATGTCACACCTTAACTACCTTTCTGCCGCGTGTCGAACAGGTGATTGAGCAGACGGTACGGTGTGTCTTTGAACACGAATCTGTGCCTGCGAGTGAAAAGCTCGTGAGCCTGTTTGAACCACATACTTGCATTATCCGCCGTCAAAAAGCGGGTAAAGAAACCGAGTTTGGCCGCAAAGTCTGGCTGGATGAAGTGGATGGTGGCATCGTCACCCGCTGGTCAATCCTGGCTGGCAATCCCGCCGATGAGACGCAGTGGCAACCGGCGCTTGACCAGCACTGTTGTCTCTTCGGTGAGCCGCCGCACCAGGCGAGTGGTGACCGCTGTCTCTACTCGCCCACCAATGAAATTAATGCGCAAGAGCAAGGCGTCAAACGCATCATCCTGCCCCAACCCGGCTATAAGTCTGACGCTCGTCGTCGGCATGAGGCACAATCTTGGTTCAGGCGCGGTCGTCGCTTCCATGTTGGGGTGGAAGGTCGCATCAGTGTGCTCAAACGCAAGCATGGCCTCGACCGCTGTCGGAATCATGGCGAAGAGGGCTTCCACCGCTGGATTGGTTGGGGCGTCATCGCCAATAATCTCACCCAAATCGGCAAAAAACTTGCCAGTAAAGCTTGTGGATTCTGACTGATTCCCAAGCTAGTACACCGTAATCTAAGTTCTGATGGTTTTACTTGATCTTGATTCCAGAGAACTCAATACGGAAATTTCTATCATAATTTCAATTACAGTGTACTAGCTGCTCGTACTTGTGCTTTTCACTTTTATCCTTGAGTTTCGCACCAAAAACTAGCTAGCTCTTGGCAGGCAACAGAATTTTATGCCGAACTGGCATTACTTAGAGCTACCTTACGCGCAACTGCTGTGACCCAACAGGATCACAGCAGCTTAAAGATGGAACGGGTCTCGCTCGGCAGAACTTTGTTGCGGAGGCGTAGTATGTGAATTACCATTCCTACGTTTCTGTTTGTCGCGCAGGGTTCCCATTCTATCGAATCTGGACCCATACCTCAATGCTCTGTGCTCGGCAATTGTTGCAAGCAAAGCACGTTTGCAACAATTGCCGAAAGCACGGGAATGATCAGTGGCCGAAAGCTAAGAAGATCGGCGGGAACGAGAGCAGCAGCCCCAGCACCACGAGAATAACCGTCACAATGAACGATGTCGTCAGGCTGACCGCCTTGCGTTGAAAGGCATAATGCAATACGACCCAACTGACCACGAAGGCGATCACCGAATAGCCTGTTTTGCCACTCAAAGGTCCAACGCCACTAGTCCATGTCATTGCGCTCTTAGCACCCTCGCTGACTTCTGCCAGCACAATTGCTAACCCCAATACGAGTGACCCAATCCCACTGGCAATCATCGAAGCGCCCACCGCCCGATCTGCCACGCTAATCTCTTTCTCCGACACAACTCTGGCTTGTCCTTTTTGAAGGGATGCAGTTCGTACTGCCATGAGGCTCTTCTCCTTATGAATATGATCGTTTTCAAGATGTAATAAGTCTGCTTAGGTAAGCGGGGAGACTTTCGTGATCAGAGCGCCCAGCGCCCCGGCAATCCCGGCAACGCCGAACGATAGGAGAAACAAGGCAATCATGATATTGCGCGCACGCGGTCTCGTAGCAAGTTCCCTGCCGTATTTGAAAATGCCATAGGCGACAACTGTTGACAGAAGTGGTGAAATCCAAGCAACATGCTCTTTCCATTCCATGCCGAAGTGGTGATACTCGCTCGTTTCTTCACTGGCAAGCAACCAGTAACGCGGGTACTGAGAGAGTTCCTCTGATTGAACCGTTCTGTCAATCGTTTCCGGTGGTGCGGCGCGATACCAGGGGTATACCACATATGTACCGGTAATCACTGTCAGCCAAATAGAGACTGCCATAACAACACTTCCCCAGCGCAAGCGGCTGACACGATCAGTAATACCCTCTGGCGTAACGAGTTGAGGACGCAGGCTGTACAGCCCAGCTAACCCCCCAGCGAACGCGAGTAAAAATAGTGCACCGAACCCCATTCCATGAATAAGTGTCCAAAGTTCGCGATCTGTTATGTTCATACTTCCTCCGGGTAATTACTATTAGACAGAAGCGGGCAAGATATATAACTAAGCAGAAGTTGGATGATCCAGTGTAAATGAATGGAACTTCAGCAATGGTTATAGGATATCGTGAAGTTTCGATCTAGATAACCGACCCAAGGGGAGTTTCATCCCTAGTCAAAGGAATAGGCGCAATCCTGGCTAGCTGTTCGGAGACCACAAAATCTGTAATGATCGGCTACTAGCAGGTTACCAAACAGACCCAAGGAAGACCGTTAAATAGGTTACTGAGCAGAATCCGAGGAAAAATCTTCTCGGGTTCTGCTCGGTAACCTATATTCATATATTGAGATTCATATATTGAGGGAGAGCATCGATCTTCACTAGGGATCGATGCACGGTTGGTACCAATGTGAGCTACTTATGGTTGGCAGGTCTATTGCCT
>JBBQIG010000154.1:0-9480 GCA_038324715.1 Anaerolineae bacterium
TGAGCGTTTGAAATTTTTCCATGTTACTAGCTCCTTTTCAGCTATTGCCGTTAGTTGATGATCTCGCGCACATCCACCACGTGTCCGCTGATTGCCGCTGCTGCCGCCATGATGGGACTCATGAGCAAGCTGCGTGAGCCAGGCCCTTGACGACCCTGGAAGTTACGGTTAGAGGTGCTGGCAACATACTTGCCCGCGCCAGCCTTATCATCGTTCATGGCGAGACACATGCTGCACCCTGCCCCGCGCCACTCAAAGCCAGCCTCAGAGAAGATACGATCCAACCCTTCGGCTTCTGCCTGGGCCTTGACTGCCTTTGAACCGGGTACGACCAACGCTTGCACATTGTCGGCAACCTTGTGCCCCTTTGCCACAGCCGCCGCCTCGCGCAAATCTTCGATGCGACCATTGGTGCAAGAGCCGATGAAGACAATGTCAACATGCTGACCTTGCATCGCCTGACCTGGCTTCAGCCCCATATATTCTAATGCACTGAGCAAGCTACGTCGTTCACCTGCGTCCTCAAGCTCTTCTGGGCGAGGAACATTCTGGGTCACGCCCACACCTTGACCAGGGTTCGTGCCATAGGTCACCATTGGCTCCAGCTTGCTGGCATCCAAAGTTAACTCACGGTCAAAGGTGGCATCTTCGTCACTTACCAGCGTGCGCCAGTAGTTGACTGCCTTGTCCCACTCTGCGTCCTTGGGCGCAAAGGGACGACCCTTGATGTATTCAAAGGTTGTCTCGTCAGGAGCGATCATGCCTGCGCGAGCGCCACCCTCAATACTCATGTTACAGACGGTCATGCGGTTTGCCATGCTCAGGTTGCGGATGGCGCTGCCGCGATATTCAAAGACATAGCCCGTGCCACCAGCGGCACCATTCTTGGCGATAATCGACAAAATAATATCTTTAGCCGTTACGCCAAAGCCTAGTTCCCCTTCGACATTGATGGCAAAGGTCTTGGGCTTCATTTGCAACAGACATTGGCTTGCCAAGACATGTCCCACTTCACTAGTGCCAATGCCAAAGGCCAAAGCGCCAAACGCGCCGTGGGTGCTGGTGTGGCTATCGCCACAGACGATTACCATGCCCGGTTGCGTTACGCCCATCTCTGGGCCTACAACATGGACAATGCCCTGTACAGCGCCATTGATGTCCCACAAAGTAATGCCGAAATCTTCACAATTCTCGCGCAAGGTACGCACTTGTGTCGCCGCATCGCTGGGCCAAAGTGAAATATCTACATTGCGTGTGGGAATGGCATGATCCATCGTGGCAAAGGTGCGGTCAGGGCGACGCACTTTGAGACCGCGCTCGCGTAACATCCCAAAAGCCTGGGGCGAGGTCACTTCGTGGATCAAATGTGCATCGACATAGAGTACCGCCGGAGCGCCCTCTGCTTGCGATACCACATGTGTATCCCATACTTTTTCAAATAATGTCTTACCCAAGGTAGTTCCTCCTAAAAATCTGATTTTTCACTGTTTTTAGGGCTTGCGCCGTTAACTCTACTGCGGAAACCTTCCTCGGAGCTTAAAGCTCCAAGGAAGGTCTGTTCCTCAACGACGCAACTCCTAATTTTCAATTTATCTATTATACTGCTTCTTGTTCTTCTGCCTCAGATTGGACTGCGCCTTCGTTGGCAGCTTCAACTGTGCGGAAATTTTCGTGCGGAGCGACATACCAGAAGAATTGGCGTTGGGTATCCCAATCCTCCAAAAGCGTGCGCGCCCGCTGCGAAGCGGTCTTGTCAAAGTGGGCTTGCACCAGCGCCTTCAACTCCACATCATCGCCATTGCCGCGCACCCGTCGGATTGCAATTAGCTCTGGATTGTAACGCCGTTCGAGCGTATTGTTAATATCATAGACATAGGCTTGACCACCCGTCATGCCTGCGCCGAAATTGCGCCCTGTCTCGCCCAACACCACCACAGTACCACCGGTCATATACTCACAGCAATGTTCGCCCGCGCCTTCTACCACAGCCACAGCATTACTGTTGCGCACGGCAAACCGTTCACCCGCCACACCTGCGGCAAAGAGCCGCCCGCCCGTTGCACCATAGAGCGCGGTGTTGCCCATAATCACATTTTGATGCGGCACAAAGCGTGACTCTTCGGGTGGACGGATCACAATCTCACCGCCACTCATGCCCTTGCCCACATAATCCTGACCTTCGCCGATCAACGTCAAGTGCAGACCATTGACATTAAAGGCCCCAAAGCTCTGCCCACCCGAACCGGTAAAGGTAATCTTCACCTGACCTTCAGGCAGACCCGCATCACCATAGCGCAATGCCAACTGACCTGACAGCCCTGCGCCCACGGTACGCTGTGTATTGTTAATGCGGTGTGCCAAACGCACAGGCGCACCGGGATTAGCGCGCAAGCTCGCCAACACCTGCTCCACAATGCGATCACCCACATGCCGCTCTCCACCCGATTCATTCTTGGGCAGTTCGTTCTTGGGCAACACCCTCCGTCGTGCGCTGCCCGTATCTGGCACATAAAGCAAGGGGGACAGATCCATAAAGCCAGCCTCACGCCCATGAATGACTTGGCGCAACAATTCTGGATGCCCAATCACCTCGTCCAAGCTGCGATAGCCCAATTGGGCCAATATCTCGCGCACCTCCTCGGCAATGGCGGTCATAAAGTTGATGACCATCTCAGGAGTGCCATCAAACTTGGCACGCAATTCCGGGTCTTGGGTTGCAATGCCCACTGGACAGGTATTCTTGTGACAAACGCGCGCCATAATACAACCTTCGGCAATCATGGCGCTTGTGCCAAAGCTATACTCGTCTGCACCCAACATCGCCGCCATCACCACATCGCGCCCAGTCGCCAAGCCACCATCGGTACGCAGTGTAACGCGCGTGCGCAAGCCATTGGCAAGCAAGACTTGGTGAATCTCCGACAAGCCGATTTCCCAGGGCAAGCCGACATTCTTAATGCTGCTGAGCGGGCTAGCTCCCGTGCCGCCTGCGTGACCACTTAAGTGAATCACATCGGCAAAGCCCTTGGCGACACCCGCCGCAATCGTGCCCACGCCAAACTCCGAGACCAACTTGACGCTCACCTTCGCCGTGGGGTTTACAGTTTTCAGGTCAAAGATCAGTTGCGCCAAGTCTTCAATGCTATAAATATCATGATGCGGTGGCGGGCTGATCAAAGCCACACCAGGCGTGCTCAGGCGCAGCGTGGCGATCTCCTCCGAGACCTTATTCCCCGGCAACTGCCCACCCTCACCGGGCTTGGAACCCTGTGCCATCTTGATTTGAAGTTCTTCAGCACTCATCAAATAAGTGGGGGTCACGCCAAAACGGCCTGATGCCACCTGCTTGATCTTGCTGGCGCGCTCGGTGAAGTAGCGATCTTTGGCCTCGCCCCCCTCACCGCTGTTGCTCATGCCGCCAATGCGGTTCATGGCAATTGCCAATGTCTCATGCGCCTCTGAACTGAGCGCGCCCAGACTCATGGCGGCAGTGCTAAAGCGGTGCAGTATGCGTTCCACCGGCTCCACCTGTGCCGGGGGCAAAGACGGCTGCACCGATTGGAAATCGAGCAGATGGCGCGGCGCTAAACGCATGCCATTGACCAGTTCCGCATATTCTTTGTGCTTGGCAAGCATCTCCTCACGCGTGGGCGCTTTGGCAACGGCTTGCAGCGCATGCACAACTTGCGGACTCCACTCGTGTAATTCACCGCCGCGGCGTGACTTAAAGATGCCCCATGTCTCCAGCTTCACCGTTTTGGGGTTAGTCGGATAGGCTTTGTTGTGCCAAGCGAGCACATCTTCGGCGACGCTGCTAAAGCCAACACCACCGATAAGGCTGGGTGTGCCAACAAAGGCAATTTCGAGTAGAACACTACCAATGCCCAATGCCTCAAAGACTTGTGCGCCACAATAGCTATCAACCGTGCTAATGCCCATCTTGCTCATAATCTTGAGCAAGCCCTTATCCACAGCCTTGACAAACTTGCCAATCGCTTGGGGTACGTTCATCCCCTCCATGTGACGGCCTTCGGCGACCAGTTCTTCAATCGTCTCGTAGACCAGATAGGGATAGACCGCATTCGCCCCATAGCCGATGAGGGCAGCAACGTGATGGACTTCACGAATCTCACCACTGGCACTGATCAAGCTGGTTGCCATCCGCAACCCCTGACGAATGAGGTGATTGTGTACCGCACCAATCGCTAGCAGTGATGGGATGGGCAGCGAATGCTGGTCGGCCTTTGCATCGGTAATCAGCAGCAGATGTGCGCCACCGCGTACTGCCGCCTCTGCCTCGGCACAAAGCCGTTCCACCGCCGCGCGCAATGTTGCGCCCAGCGTCTCAAAATCGTCACTCTCTGGCTTCTGCCAAAGTGCATCAACTTGGGTAGCGGCGAATTCTGGTTCGGGGCGAGACAAAAGCGCTCCAAGTTGTTCAGGCTTGAGAACAGGCGACTTGAGTTCAATCAAGCGCGTAGCTTCTGGCGTCTCACTCAGCAGGTTGGCACGCTGCCCCAACAACATCCGCAAGCTCATGACCATCTCTTCGCGCAGAGGGTCAATCGGCGGATTTGTTACTTCGGCAAAACGCTGCTTGAAATATTGGAAGAGCGGGCGTGGCAACTGGCTCAAGACCGCGGGTGGCGTATCATCGCCCATTGCTCCCACAGGCTCTTGCCCATCCGTCACCATCGGGCGCAACACCACCACCATCTCTTCACTGGTATAGCCAAAGCTTACTTGGCGCTGGACTAGCTTCGCCTTATCAGAATCCGTGCCAGATTCAGTGCCGGAATCGGTAGAAGCAGTAGCATCGCCCGCACCATTGGCAGCCCCATGCGCGCCATTGCTGCCATTCGTGTTGGATCCAGTGGAGCTTGCGGCTGCGACTTCAGCCCCTTGGCGTGCAGAGCGCGCAATCTCCTCATCCAACACAACCAAGTTTTCTTTCACCCAACGATCATAGGGATGGCGAGTGGCAAAATATTGGGTATTTTCGGCGTCGTTCATGATCACGCCACGGGTTGTATCCACACAGAAGATCTGTCCAGGCCCCAAACGACCCTTATGTACCACGCGTGCCTCGTCATAATCGACCACACCCGCTTCACTGGCACTGATCACATAGCCATCGTCCAGCACAACATAGCGTGCGGGGCGCAGACCATTGCGATCCAGAATGGTGCCGACAATGCGCCCATCGGTGTAGGTCACGGCAGCGGGACCATCCCACGGCTCCATCAGCGCACTATGATATTGATAGAACGCGCGACGATCCGGGCTGACTTCGCCTTCGGGCATCCGTTCCCAGGCTTCAGGCATCATCATCATCAACGCATGGCGGATATCGCGACCGCTACGCACCAACAATTCCAGTTGGTTGTCGAGCCTGCCGCTATCGCTGCTCCCTTTGGCAATGATGGGCTTTAACTGATGGACATGACCTTCCCACAAGGGATGATTGAGGTCAGCCTCACGCGCAACCATCCAATTCTCATTGCCCTGCACAGTGTTGATTTCACCGTTGTGGCAGATTAAGCGGAAGGGTTGCGCCAATTCCCAGGTGGGGAAGGTATTGGTACTATAGCGTTGGTGAAAAACGGCGATAGCCGTGGTAAAGTCTGTATCGCTTAGGTCGGGATAGAAGTTCTGTAGCTCCGTTGCCAGCACCAGTCCCTTATAAACAATCGTGCGACTGCTCAAACTCGCCAGATAGAGCCGTTGCACACCAGCAGCCTTCGCTTGATTGACGATGGTCTTGCGCACAAGGTAAAGAGTGCGTTCAAAGGCATCACCAGCTTCACACGCTTCGGGCGTGCGCTGTACCATCACCTGCTCCATCCACGGGCGGCTGGCTTCGGCGCGACGCCCCAATGCGCCATCGACCACAGGCACAGAACGGAAGGTCAAGACTTCTAAGCCAAATTGGTTGCAAACGTCGCGGATAATCTGTCGCGCATGTTCGCGGTCATCGGCATCCTGGCGAAAGAGAAACAATTGGCCCACTGCCAGATCGCCCAGAGGCGGCGGTTCCACACCCAGGCGCAACAGTTCACGCTTAAAGAACTCATAGGGAAGTTGGGTCAAGATGCCCGCGCCATCACCTGTCTTGCGATCATCGCCGACTGCGCCGCGATGGGCATGGTTGCAAAGCGCCTCCAGCCCCATCTCCAAGACGCGATGGGTGCGACGGCCTTCAATGTGGGCTACAAAACCAATGCCACAGGCATCATGCTCAAAACGCGGGTCATACAATCCTTGGGCAGGGGGTAAACCATAGGGGGCGTGCCAAGAAGATGCTTCTTGATATTGCTCTTGTTGTACTTGTTCTTGATTTATTTGTACTTGTTGATTCTTCAACATAACGATTCCCTTCCACACGCCACTTGGGCAGCAACACACGGGTAGACCCAAAGGTTGACTCACGGGCCAACTTTCTGTCATTCCTCTTGGGGTTCATCAACCTTGATGTGTTATCGATCAGAATCGTCACTGATATTGATCGCAGCAAACTAGAGTCTCCACTGACCCACACGTTTCTACACTGAAGAATTATCTAAAATTTATTCACACCTGTAAAACAAATATTCGAGTGCTATAGACCAGCACCAAAATATTCACACTACAGTGTACCATTTTTACACAGGCGGGTCTGTAAGCTCGCGACGCAATGCCATTGCCAAACCCACCGCCATCAGCAGCAGTACAACCAAGACTGCGGCGACCGCAACGCCGTTGTCCAGCCAATTGTTTAGCCAAGGTATCCTCGGTGCCACAACTACGCCAGGCTCCGAGGCCTCACCCGCTTCGGGTGCATCCACAGTAGCATTGCCACTACCATCTACAGTGGGTGATTTCACTGTAGACAATTCCACAACGGGTGGCGATTGCAGGAGCGCAATCGTGGTTGTCCCACTCGCCACTGCACTCGCGAGGATTGTGGCTTCAGCGTTTGGCAAAGTCGCCAGATGGTCGGCAAACCAACTGAGTTCATCCGCTGTTGCCGTAGTTGCCACGTGCCGCAGTTCCGCAGCGGGAAGCTGAAGTAAGGTCAACAATTGATCCATTGGTAGCATTCTGAGCTTGTGAATTATTACATTATCCTCGATTGCCAACAACTGTGCAAGGGACAATGATGTCAACATAAGTGGGTCAATTGTTTCATACAGGCGCAATTCCACCACTCTCGGCACTTGTTCACCCGCAATGTCAATCCAGGCAAGCGTTGTCGCAGGCGAACCTGTATAGCCCAAAATGGCATCTGCCAGGGGTGAAGCGTTCATCAGCTTGGCAAATGAACCATTATCAAGCGCCACATTGAGTTGCTCGGCATCCAGTTCAACCCAAAAGAAGTCAACCAACTGCACCATGCGTGCCAATTCAGTCACAGGCAATTCATTGAGCAGCATCCGAAATATCTCATTCTCCGCAGCCAACTTGCAAATTACGCCGTGATTCGAGCAGAAGGTTTCCCACTGGCTCACCAGCGTCACCGCCAGGGTCGAAGCCATTGTCTCAACCTCGGCGTCTAGCCCTTCGCGCACAGCCAGCGCAATCTCGGCGCGCACTTCCTGCTTCACTTCCTCGGCTTGAAGCGCCTCGCGGATAGTCGGCAATGCACCTTGGCTGCCCTCAACCAAATCCCAGACCAGCAACCCCACGCCCACAGCCCAGCCAATGTAGGGGACAACCGAGGAACCCAGCCGCCCCAACCCGCGACCCGCAATTTTGCCAGCCAATCGCCCCGTAATCTTCTTAGCAAGGGTTGCGGCAATGCGACGAGTAATCTGCGTTGCCACAATCACGCCCACGCCCGTCAAGCCTTTGGCGTGCATCTCCAGTGGCGAAATCTCCACTTGCTCAGCCTCGGTCAGATCCAGGTCAGTTGTTAGCTCCTGGCTAACCGACTGTTGGAAGGCGGCAAAGAGTGTTGTGGAATATTGTTCGCCGACATAATTCTGCAAACAGAGCAGCGCACTGGAAGCAGATCGCGCCGATGCCGATTGCAATTCAGCCACCAAGCTTGCGGCCAGTGCGGTCGCAAGTTCGTCTAGCTTGGCTTGAAGTTCGGCATCCTCAAAGGCATAGGCAGCCACTTGTCCGGCAAATTCCTCTGCCTTGTCGGCAGACCAGCCCGACCAAAAGCGCTCCCAATAGCCCCTCTCCGCTTCAATACGCGCAATCCCTCGCTCCACAGCACCATCAAAGGCTGCGTCGGCATCGACCTCTTGCCATGTGTGCGCCACCAGGGCAGTAACGTCTAGCCCCTGCGAACCTTCCACCAAAATGCCGTGCGCCAAGGCACTCATCTCCGCCTCTACCGCGGCTTCATCGGCGCGGCTACACTCGGCATAGGTATATTCCTGCGCAGGTGGGGCAGCCAGGGCAACATCATGCGGAAGCAAAGCACTTGCCACCACGACCAGCAGTGCAAGCGCAGCCATCCCCCAGTTCTTAAATTGGTCTTGTAAGCGACTCTGGCTCTCTATTTGCTTCACGCTATCTACCGTCTACCCACTAAGAACTGCCCAGAGGCACACGCGAGGCACGAAAACCATTGCCATAGGCGACGACTTCCACGCCACCTTCAACCAGCGAAGGGTGGCTGATCTTGATCGCCATCACCCCATCATAACCACGCGCGTGGGCTTTGTTTGCCAACTCATCCATAGCCACTTGAACAGCCTCTTCGACCAATTGCTCATAATGACCCATACGCCCACCCACCAAATTGCGAATGTTCTCGCGAATATCCCTCACCACATTGGCAGCAAAGACCGTTACCACCGTGATCAATTCGCCCACCTGTATAGGCCCGTGCAAGAGAGAGCCATCCGCTGCGCTCAATTGGGCATCTGTGGGCAGATAATCTAAGGCAAGCAGCATGACGGGTGCGCGTGTCGCACGCGGGGTTGGGGACGAGGTCATATTCGGAGTCACATTCTGAGTCATTATTTGAGCCATGGACTGTTTTCCTACTCTTCTATCAAGCGATCTTACCAGTGCGGTTCGACGAATCCGTAGGGTACGGCCCCTGTGCCGTACCACTCTAGCGGGCCACCACGGGGGGTGGCCCCTACCGCAACTACTTGTACTCGATCTTCTCTAACGACCTGTCTGTGATGGGCGACGCGTTAGCCATCCCACCGCACGGAGTAACGCAACGAGAGGGCCAAAGAGCCAACGCGCCAAAGAGAACAGCAGTGCAGCTAATAGCAACATGGGCAAGCCCACAGCCAACGCCGTCACCCCCAGCCCATATTTGGCCTGGAAAAGCCCAAGCGGCACGCGCCCCGTTCCCATCAGCAACAGATCTTCGCCAAAGCGTGCCAGCGTCACAGGCGCGGCTAAAAAGCGCAGCACAGTGCCCACATCGCGCGCGGCAACCACTTGCTCTTGCACCGTCTCATCCTTGAGTTGTGCCATCACGGTAGGGTCAGATAGTAACAAAGCGACCAACTGATTGGCTTGGTCTTG
>JBBQIG010000155.1:0-9440 GCA_038324715.1 Anaerolineae bacterium
GAGTTTTCGGTGTATCAGACTGGACGCCACCCGAAAATGGTCAGAATTGGGTAGTTTATTCTCTGGATTAGCCTTAGTCTCATTGCTCTCTACCTTCATCCACCTTTATTCCATATTTCGGCAAAAGCAATCTTATGTCTACAAAAATCATCCAAATGAGCCGTTGGTTATGGATTGGTCTCTTATTAGCAGGTTGCATTGCACCAGCAACCACCCTGCCGCCCATGCCCATGACACCCATTTCTACAACACCCGGTCCTGTGCCACCCGCAGATCACTTTGCGGATGCGACAGTTACGCCCAGAGTCAGCACCAACCCCACTGCCACACCATTGCCAGCACCAACGCCAACGCCGGCTCCAGTCGTTCTCAATGGCCCGTTGACTGTAGCACTGGCTCCAGGGTTGCCAGAAGAATGGGCTGTACCCGTTATGAGCGCACTCAACCAAATCGACGAGATTGAAGCCGCTAATGGCACTTTTCCTGTACTGCTCATGGATCAAGCAGACAATGCCCAAGTGGTGATTGGTGCGGGTTCGTGGGGAGATGCAGAAGTGGCACTGGCGCAACGCATTTTTGCCGTGGTCGTTCCCTTTGAAACGCTCATCGATGACATTACGCTAGAGGAATTGAAACTGCGCTGGCAAGGAACGGCGAATGGCCCGCTGCTGACAGATAGTGCCACGCTGGGGTTACTTGAGCCAGTGCTTGGCACAGGTTCGGCAGTGACCGTAGAGGCAGGGAATCTGCTCACTGAGTTGGAGGAGACTCCAGACGCCGTGGGCATTGTTCCTTTCGACGAGATTAACCCGCGTTTCAAGGTACTGACTGTGGATGGCGTTAATGTACTCAGCAATGAATTTAATCCAGCGACCTATCCACTGATCTCTATGCTCAATTTGAAAGGCAAAGGGCTTTCCTTGCTGGTTCCCCTGCTCTCTGATGCAGTGACGCCAGTGACCAACCGCAATGCTTCAGAATTGACCACGCTGATCATGACTGGTGTCACCGCCATTGCGCGCGGCACTGGCGATGCAATTGAGCGCAACTACCTTACCTATCCAGCCACAATCATTTCCGATACGCTCTCTGCCGCAGACATCACCCACGTAAGCAACGAAATCCCCTTCCTCGACGATTGTGTGGTCAGAAATACCGTCAATAATTTAACCTTGTGCAGCCACACCTCCTATTGGGAAATTTTAGAGGCAATTGGAACGGATATTGTGGGCTTGAGCGGCAACCATGTGAATGACTTTGGTCGCGATGGTGCAACTGAATCGCTCACCTTCTACAAAGAGAACAACATTCCCATCTACGGCAGTGGCTTTAATGTGGAAGAAGCCTGCGCTCCCTTGCGCTGGGAACATAACGGCAACACCTTTGCCTTTGTCGCAGTGCTTGCCTTTGGTCCAGAGACAGCCTGGGCTACCGACGAACTGCCTGGTGCATGTCACTTCTATGATTACAAAGAGGAGACGCTGGCGCTGGTCGAAGAGCTAGCTGAAGAGGTGGATATTGTAGCGGTGGAATTGCAATACTTAGAGATCTACGACCCGTCGCCCACCGCGCAACAAGTTACTGAGTTCCGTGAGTTGCGCGACGCGGGCGCAGACATTGTGACCGGGGTGCAAAGCCACGTACCCCAAGCATGGGAGACCTACGGAGCCAACGATCCTGGCGGACCTGGCACCATCTCCTATGGGCTAGGCAATCTCTTCTTTGACCAAATGTGGAGTTGGGAGACACGCACCGAGCAGATGGCACGTCACACCATCTATGAGGGGCGCGTATTGAATACCGAAATTCTCACGGCTGTGCTAGAGGATTTTGCCCAGCCGCGCTGGGCAACACCAGAAGAACGTAACGAAATTCTGACACGCGTCTTTAACGCCGCACCCTTCCGCCCCTAGTCCTGACCATCTTGTTTGCAGATACAAAGAAACTACCCGGAAGCCCATCATTAGGGCTTCCGGGTAGTCCGTTCTTACTTGTAATCTAATTTCTGACTGTAGGGGTGGGATAGAATCCCCCTACAACTTCCTCTCGAACAGGGTCAGGCTATTCAAACGCTGCTACGCCTACTCGTCACGCGGGCGTCCGCCGTTGTCATTGTCATCACCGCCACTGGTGATCCGTTCCCACCAGACACGCAGAATGGCGTCACCAGCTAGCTCTTGAAATTCCACGGTGATCTCGTGGTTGCCTGGGCCTAGGTTGCGGAAGACGTTATTAACATTGGCATTATAGCCAGCCAGCCACTCATCCAAAACACGTATGCCGTCGATATAGAGACGCACACTGTCATCGACGTTGGCGACGAAGCGGTAATCGCCACCCTCAAAGTTAAAGGTTCCCACCCAACGCGCTGACCAATCATCGGGATTCACACTCGGCGCTGGTGAGCCGCGCCCCCAGTTGTAATCCAGCGGATAGTTGCCTCCACGGGGTTCACCACGCCTGAGCACTGGATTGCCCCCCAAAAAGTTATTGTTGAAATATGCAACTTGCCACGCTTCACCGGAACTGACAAAGTTTATTGAAAGTTGGAGTTGGGCTGCGCCAGTTGCTTCAAAATATTCTAGACGTAACTGTCGTGAACCAGAGAGTACTTGACGTGTGGTGCGGGTACGCGATCCACCCACCTGCCACTCATCAATCACCAACTCATCATCAATAAACAATCGAGCGCCATCATCCATAGTCACAGAAATTTCATAGGTGCCAAAGTTGAAATTCATGGTGCGCTCAAAACGGGCAGAGAAGTTGTCGCTGGGCACATTTGCCCCAGGCGAACCCTCGCCCCAATTGAAGTTAATATTCGGCAGATCCAACAACAAAGCGGGTGTGCCCGACAAATCACGGTTAGCATAGAAAGCAGAGCGCCAATTGACAAAGGTTGTCGCTGGGGCAGGGGTGGGCGGTGCGGCAGTCTGTACCACGGGCACCTCTGCCACAGGGCCAGCCAACGCCAACAGATCACCAAAGACCCAACCGCTGACTGTTCCCACACAACTCAACCGCCACCAGGTCGATGCTTCATTGCGACCCGTGATCGCGCAGGTCTGTCCTCCAGCGAGCGCGCCCAGGATCGGGTAGTTGGTTCCAGGCCCACTGCGCGCATTAACTGCCGCAGCCTCTATAACTGCCACTGGAACCGCTAGGGACGGTGGCACTGTTGGCTGGACTGTGGGTTGTGCTGTGGGTTGTGCTGTAGGCTGCTCAGTTGCCTGCGCCGTAGGCTGTGCAGTTGGAACGGGTTGTTCCGATTGAATAGCGGAAACGACAATGGTCTCCAATTCATCTGTATTGAGCTGCGCAAACCGATCACCCCAGACCTTGACTGAAACAGGGGGCGTCAAAGCACGCAGTTCCACGATCTCCGCCTCAATCTCAGGTGTTTCACCCACCAAGCCAAATTGAGCGCCATTTTGAATGGTCAGAATCGTGTCATAGCTACGATTCGTGGCGCGCGACAATGTTCCTGGCAGCGCATAGACAGGCCCGGTAGCCTGCACAGTTTGCGCTGCAACAGGCTGCACCCAGAGCAGAAGCAACGCTACAATCCCAATAAAAGTACCCATACGCAAGCCATGCCGAGAGAAAGCACGGGCGAGAGCACAATGGGGCTCAGGTTCGATCAGTTCTCGACGAGGGCTACAGTTCATCATACGAGTCACTGGTTACCTCCCAGTTCTAAAGTGGTTAACAAAAACGCTTGATAAAGGCAAATAATGCTGCAACTCTTCAGTTGAGCAAGCGACGCGCCTTCATGCGCTACTGCTCAGAGATTATGTCCACTCTTATAGATGACGGTTTTCGCCGATTAAAGTTCCGCCAACATGGCGACCAGCAGTGCAGCCCGACCCGCGATTTGGTCCACTTCGATGTGCTCATGGTCAGCATGGGCACCATGCCCAGGAACGCCCAACCCATCTAAAGTGGGTATGCCCAATGCTCCAGTGAAGTTACCATCACTGCCGCCCCCCGTACCACCCTCGGCTAATTCCAACCCCAATTTCCTGCCGATCAGTTGCGTCTTGGCAAAGAGATCCGCGGTGGCAGTGCGCTCCAAGGGAGGGCGATTCCACCCACCCGTTATCTTCAATGTAGCACCCGGTGTCATGGGCTTCAGCCCCAAGATCGATTGCTCAAGCCGGTCAGCCTCAGGTTGTGTCCACGAACGTACATCAATTTTGGCTGTGGCTTGCGCGGCAACCACATTCGAGACAGTGCCCCCCTGCACGACACCCACATTTACTGTACTGCCCTGCTCCATGTCACTCAGCTTGTGCAAGTTGATGATTTGGTGGGCCAATTCTTGGATGGCACTAATGCCCCGCTCCGGCTCCACACCCGCATGGGCAGCGCGTCCCGTTATTTCCAAGGCAAAACTACCAGCCCCTTTACGGCTTGTCTTAATTACGCCACCAGGCAGTGGGGATTCCATGACCAACGCATAGGCTGAGCGTAACGCTTCTTCCTCAATTAGGGCACGCGAGGTAGGGCTACCCACTTCCTCATCAGAGGTGATCAAAATCGTCACCGAGCGGGGCAGATCAATTGCCAGATCGCGCGTGGCGCGGGCTGCATATTCAGCCAGCATCAGGCTTGTCTGCATGTCAAAAATGCCCGGCCCGTAGGCTTTGCCATCCTCAATCCGATAAGGGTGGGTTGCCAGACTGCCCACGGCCCAGACTGTGTCATAGTGACAGAGAATGAGGGCGGGCTTGTTGCCGTCACCGGCCTCCACTGTTGGGCCAAAACGGGCGCGCACATGATTGCCCCGCTCGGCATTGGCAATAATTTCAACCTCAGCCCCTGCAGCGCGCAAGCGTTGGGCCAAAAACTCGGCAAAGGCATCTAAGCGTGCCTTGTCGCCGCTCGGCGTCTCTTGAGTCACGAGTTGTTCGATAACATTCAGCATTTCAACTTGACGTGCTTCAAAATAGGCAAGCAGAGCTTGTGAATCCATGAGTTTTCCCGTCATAATTCCCCGTCATCAGATGATCTAGTGGTTGTGATAGAACTCATAAAATGGGCATTTTTACAGGCAATCAGTATCAGCCCCAATTATCAGTGAAGTAAATCAGTGAAGTAATGCTAGAGCCAAATGTTATTGTGCAGCTAAAGCCGCTTGCACGGCAGCATAAGCATCCACAATCCCATAGCCGGTGACACTGTTTGGGACTACCTCTAAATTAGTTTGGACTAGACAGCTACGATCTACACCACTGAATAGGGTCGTCAGCGGCCCCGCAGCATCCACCACATTGTCACCGACAGGAACTTCCTCCAGTGGCACAAGTGATTCCAACGTGCCTTCAAAGGGCTGCGCGGTCTCTTGCAAGATTGCCTTCGTACGCTCAATGTCACCACGCAACGCGGGATTCGCAGACCAAAGCAGCGCAACGACGCCCGCCACATGTGGTCCTGCCATCGAGGTTCCCGATGCAAACGAATAGGTACTTCCCGGCCAAGACGAAAGTATCTCAACGCCGGGCGCAAGAATCTCTGGCTTGATGCGCCCGCTACCATCCACCGTCACAGGGCCAACGCTGCTAAAGTCAGCCAGGTCGCCCTCCTCATTAACGGCTCCCACACTCAGAGCCTCTTCATAAATCGCTGGGGGAGCACTGAGCGAACCTCATAGCGGCCCCTCATTGCCAGCCGAAGCAACCACGAAGATGCCTGCCGCAGTCAACGCGTCCATCGCCGGGGCAAAGACAGTCGGGGAACATCCTTCCACATCACCAGGGCAGCCCCACGAATTATTGAGCACATCCGCAGCGCGGCTGGGGTCGCCATCGCGCAGGGGATCCCCATTCAGTGGAAAGGGTGCCAACATAAATTGCATACAGTCGAGATAGAGGGCGGGATTGCCCAGATTTCGCACGAGATTGGCACAGGCAAACCAGGTTGCACCCGGTGCCACCCCCACCGTATCACCGAGGACTGTGCCTAATGTGTGCGTACCATGTCCACTCTGATCATTGGGGACAAGTGAATGATCCCACGGGTCAAACCAGTTGTAATCGTTGCGGATGATTCCCGCATCAAGATTCCCACGATAGCGCGCGGCATATTCTGGATGGTCGACTTGCACACCAGAGTCTGACTGACCGATGACAATGCCCTCGCCCGTAACACCCAACTCTTGCCACACACGATCTGCACCAATATCGGCTAGGTTCCATTGGGGCGCAACGGGAACGGGTATAGTCTCCATGAGATCCAAGTTAAATGGCTGCGCTGGACGCAGGCGCGGGCTTTTCATGACTTCGGCTACATCAGAACGCGTGCCGAGCCATAAGCGCACCAACAGCCCCCCATTGACCTCTAAGCCATTGACCAAATAATAGGGGTCATAGCCAATCCCGAAATTGTCTAGCGCCGAGCGCAAATCAACTTGTGTACGCTGCGCATGATCAACCAACGTCTCGTAGACTGCACTTCGCCGCGCATCGAGGTCAGGCAGAGCCGCCACCTCGCTCAAATCAGCTTGGTCAGCCAAGACCACAAAAAGCCGATCCCCATAAAAGCCAGGATTGCCAACAAAACCATAGACCAAAGCCGCCACCACAATCACCACCCCTGCACCCACCCAGGCAGGACGCCGCGGCATCATTTTGGCGGGGTCAGGTTCGGGCAACATCACCAGCAATGCCAAAAGCCAGCCAATGCCGACTGTCACCCCGGCTGCCCCCAGGTAATAGAGCAACAGCCAATCCGTCGCCAAAAGTATCACTGCGTCGGGGTCAATCAGTAGCAAAGGAATTGCAACCACCAGCGCAATGGACAAAGCAGGCGCACCCGCAGCCATTACCGCCCAACCTAGCGCAGGCAAAAAGATCATCAAGATGACTTGCACACCATTGAAGCTGATTGCACTCGCCAGCAACAGCAGCGTCACCCCCATCACCAGCCCACCCAGCAACCGATCACGGCGCGGGCGGCGTGGATCACGCCGTTGCGCGGGCAACCATGTACTCTGGAGGATCGTCCAAGCCAGCAAGCCAAAAAAGGCAGCCAATGCCCCGTTGATCAGCATATCCAGCGCTGAACCGAGTGCACCCGACCAGAGCCACGGCAGCGCAGCTAGCGCCCCCACAGCCAGTGCCAATGCATTGCCAGCGACAGGGTTGGGCAACTGTTCGCGGCGGAAGTGACGCACAACCAACCAATAGCCAACGGTTAGCACCAATTGCAACAGCAGGATGCTCTGTCCTTGCACAGGAGGCAGCAACCGCGTGGGAGCCAACAGCAACCCATAGCCCGCTGCCCATGCCCAACTCTGGAAGATTGTGCGGTAGCGTGGCACACGCCAGCGCCATGCCAAAAGCATGGTAGGGAGGCCAATCAAGGCAGATTGAATCAAAGAGGAACGCCACCACGGGCCAAGCTCACCGGGTAGAATCGGCATGCTTGCTTGCACCCAAGCTGCACCTTGTGCCACAAAGGCAACAACAATGATCCACGCGGCAAGCATCAGAACCAAAAGGCGGCTGGCATTACGTCCGGTCAAGCGGGTCGCCAGTGGAGAAGGAGGACGCACAGGAGTAGAGGGAGATGATGTCTCAGTCGAGATCACAGTCGAGATCACAGTCGAGAGCACAGTCGAAATCACAGTCGAAATCACAGTTAGAATCATAGTCAAGGGCGCGGTCATGCAAAGACCGTATGATGGTTGTCGGTGTATGTGTCCGAACATATTGATGATTACTGATTGTATTTGGTATATTCGAACGCGACAGGGATGCAATACCTGTTTGTATTTCTGTTTTTCGTTGGGTTCATTTGCTGCTCCCAACTATTCCACTATAGCATAATTCCCCCCTTTAGAATAGAGGTTCCGGCTTCAGCCTCGAACCTAACCTCTCAAACCTAATGCTCAATGCGAATTCGTGACTTGTATCTGCACAGCCTCGCCCTTTACAATTCAATAGCCGGATTCGTGAGCCGGATCAAGAGGCAAGCCGCTTGCCAGGGTAGACGCGAGGAAGAGCACGAATGATCATTACATGGGCGCGAAGCCGCATCTACTATGGGTGGGTGATTGCTGCCACCTTGGCATTCACACAGACAGTTGCCTGGGGCGTCTTGTATTACAGCTTTGGCGTATTTCTCACTTCGGTTGAAGCGGATCTCCACGCTTCACGCACAGCCATTACTGGTGCATTCTCGCTGGCGTTGCTTTGCTCTGGGGTGGTTGCTGTGCCAGTGGGACGCTGGATTGACCGTCATGGGGCGCGCGGGCTAATGACAGTGGGTTCAATTCTGGCGACCGCGTTATTCTTGTCTCTAGCATCAGTCAGAAGCCTGCCCCTCTTCTATCTGATTTGGGCTGGCATTGGCTTTACTATGTCCATGACACTCTATGAGCCTGCATTTGCCGTGGTTGCAGTCTGGTTTGTGCGGCGACGAACCAGCGCGCTGGCGCTGATCACCTTTGTGGCCGGGCTGGCGAGTACAATCTTTCTGCCCACAGCAGAATGGTTACGTCAAGAGTTCGGCTGGCGCACAGCCATTTTTCTGCTCGGTCTGCTACTAGGGGCAACGACCATCCCCCTCTATGCTTTCATCCTCCGTCGCCACCCGCGGGATCTGGGCCTAGTGGCAGACGGCGAGGTGGTGGCGGACAGACTGAACAAACCAGCCAAAGCCGCCGAACGTAGCCTTTCGCTTCAAGTAGCTCTTCGTGATAAATCCTTCTGGTGGATGGTTCTAGCCTTTGTGCTGACAACCATTAGTACCATCGCCATCACCGTACACTTCATTCCCTATCTGTTGACGCGCGGCATTGAACCCGCAACGGCAGCACAATTTGCGGGGCTGATCGGTGCGATGCAGGTGGTAGGGCGGATGGTGATCACCCCGCTCGATAGACGCTTGCCGCGCCATCTACTCACGGCGTCAATCTTCACTTTGCAAACGGTGGCTTTGCTGGCATTGCTCCTGCCTGGCTTTATTGCAGTTATCCTCTTTGTCATCCTCTTTGGCGCAAGCGCTGGCGCAGCCACACTTGCCCGCCCTGCCCTGATTGCCGATCACTATGGGTCAACAGCATTTGGACAGATCAGCGGCTTCATGGCGACCTGTCTCACAGGCGCACGTGCGCTTGCTCCCGTGGGCGCGGGTGCGCTCTATGTCATCTTTGACAGCTATCTGCCGGTCATTATCCTTGTCATCATCCTCTCTGCACTCGCCATCCTGGCAACCTTCATGGTCGGCATTCCAAGCCCACAAGAGTAAACGGAACAAATAGCCTTATGGTCTAAATCGGCTGACAAACGAAAAACCAACTAATTTGACAATGTCACATTACATAACATGTGATTTCGGCGAAATATTGGCTCGCAAGTCGATGTATCGGACATCTACATCGGACGTTGGCCGACCGGTATGAGTTGTAGGCAATTCAGATCGTGCGCTGGCTAGAC
>JBBQIG010000156.1:0-9419 GCA_038324715.1 Anaerolineae bacterium
AAAGGGATTAGAGTGGGATCGCGTCTATCTGACGGCTCTCAATAACTTCAGCTTCCCCAGTGGCAGTGAAAGCGATAAGTATCGCAGCGAACGTTATTGGGCGCGCGAGAATCTCAATCTAGTTGCCGAATCTATTGCCCAACTTCGGCAGGTCAGGATGGGAACCCTCGACGATTACACGACTGGCCCAGCCACTTTGGAAGCAAGATTGGCGTTGGCAGCCGAACGCCTGCGCCTCCTGTACGTGGGCATCACCCGCGCGCGTCAGGAGCTAATCATCACCTATAACACCGGTCGCTCCTCTGAAGCAGATCCAAACCCACCAGCAGTGGCCTTCGAAGCATTGCGCCGCCTACAGCTTCCCCAAGCGGGCAGCTAATTTATAGAATCTGTTTCTCCAAGGCGAGATGCAAAGAAATGGCACAATGAAAACCCTCCAACAACGCATTCGACTCCGTGTTCTCGAGACGCAGGAGCAAAATACAGATCACCTACCTCAATGGCTACGCAACATTGTGCGCGTCATCAGTGGCGGTGATGCATGGACCGCACAATTTGTGCGCGGCATCATCTGGCAATACCGTTGGTTGACCCTCGCCGCAATCGTTGCCAGCTTGTGCGCTGGGCTTGCCGAGGCAGCCACATTAGGCGTGCTTACGCTGGCATTCAACTACATGACTGCAATGCTAGCGGGCACTTCTTATAGCCCCACTGGCACCATCAACTCGATTATCACCCAAATTTCACAACTTCTTGGTGGACAAGAGCCATTCTTAGTTCTCATTGTCCTCGCAGTCATCTTCCAAGTATCGCGCAGCAGCTTTGAGTTTCTCAGCCAAGCCTCTGCGATCTATCTGCGTGTCTGGCTGGAAGGCAATCTCCAACGTCGAATCTTCACACAGATAGTCGGCACGCGTTATCAAGAGATTGCCAGTAGCCGCTTGGGCAACCTAACGAGCTACAACGCCCAAGTTGGCGAAGTCGGGAGCATGGTGCAAGGACTGAGCAACACGCTTATTGAATTTACCATTATCTTCGCCTATGTGAGCGTGTTATTCTGGATCTCCTGGCAATTCACCTTCGTGGCAACCATTGGCTTGATTCTGCTCTCCTTTGCACTCCGCAATATACGCCAGAACATAAGCCAATCAGTCAGTCGTTTTCTCAGCGTCAGCGTGCGGCTCAATGAGCGTATCATCGAGTATTTACAGGGATTGCGACTCGTCCATATCTTTGTGCGCGAAGAGATGGTCATTGATGAAATTAACACACTCATCAATACAGGAATTCGTACCCGTCGAATCGGCCTGCTGCACGGGGCAAGCATTGTCCCCATCTTTCAAAGCATTACCATCACGGGGATTGCCATCTTCTTAGGCATTGGCTTTTGGATCTTGAGCGAAAGCAACATGACCGTTGCGGGAGAGATGCTTACCTATGTCTTTGTTCTCTATCGCGTTGTACCACGTCTTGTCAATCTCAATCATCAACTCGGTCAGATTGCAACACAGTGGCCTTTTGTAGCGCGTACCGCTCACCTGCTCAACCCAGTCGAAACAGAACTTGAATACCTACCCGGTCAAGCAATCGAGCAATTAAAAACAGGCGTAGAATTTAAAAATGTTAGCCTGCGTTACCCGGAAGGGGAACGCAACGCAATCAGCGATCTGACGTTCCAAATTCCAGCGGGCAAGATGTTAGCCTTTGTTGGCACAAGCGGTGCAGGAAAGTCCAGCATTATTAACCTGCTGTTGGGGATGTACCGGCCTACAGCAGGACGCATTTTGATCGATGGCGTGGATCTTCAGCAATGTGACCTTGCTTCATGGCGACGGTTGATTGGCGTAGTCGATCAAGATACAATGGTCTTTAGTGGCAGCGTGGCAGAGAATATACGCTTTGGCAAAATTGATGCCAGCGAGGAAGAAGTCACTGCTGCCGCCAAGATTGCCTCTGCCGACTCATTTATTCAGGAAATGCCTCAGGGCTATGAGACCGAAATAGGCGACCGCGGATACCGGCTCTCAGGTGGGCAACGCCAACGCCTTGCCATTGCCCGCGCCATCATCAATCAGCCTGCACTATTGCTCTTTGATGAAGCCACTAGCTCGCTCGACAGCCAATCCGAACGGTTGATCCAACAGTCGCTCGAAGAACTGCGCCAAGAAAGAACGGTGGTGATCATTGCCCATCGTCTTTCCACCATTATCAAAGCCGATCAGATTATCGTCCTGGATAATGGGCAAATTGTGGAGCAAGGCAATCACCAAGAACTCTTGGCGCAACATGGACGCTATGCAGCCATGTGGAAGTTGCAAGTTGATCATGCGTAATTCATGCGTAATGTAAAAGCACCTTAATAGCCAGGAAGATTACGCAGATGCAACCACCAGAAAACCAATCAGAACGCCCCTTTCTCTCCATCATCACCATCAGCCGCAATGCCGAAAAACTAATCGGTGCCACCCTGCAGAACGTTGCCGATCAACAAGGCGTTGAGGGGCTGATTGAACATTGGGTGGTAGATGGCGCTTCGACAGATGGCACATTGGATGTGGTGCGCCAATTTCCCCATGTACGTTACATCTCTGAGCCAGATCAAGGGATTGGGGACGCCTTTAACAAGGGGATGCACTTGGCACAAGGCGACTATCTGCTCTATCTCAACTGCGACGACATTTTGTGCGATAACCGCGTGCTGGCTGATCTCTACCACTTCGCCCAAGCGCGCAAGATGCCCGATTGGATCATTGGTCGCTGGTTTGTGCGCCGCGAGGATGGCAGCGTGGTACGCATTAAACACAAGTACCCATTGACTTGTTGGAGTTTAAGCCTCGAATCACGCATCTGTCACCAAGCAGTCTTCTTGAAACGCGAACTTCAGCTACAGATGGGGGGCTTCAACCTAGACTATCGCACTTCCATGGACTATGATCTATGGGCGAGGCTTTGTCTGCACGGCACTTGTATCACCAATTTTGAACGCCCGGTGGTGATCTATGCCGCCGGTGGCTTTTCGGGCCAAAATAAAGAGTTGATGTTTCAAGAGCAAAATGAGATTGTCCAACAGCTTCGCAATACACCCCTAAAGCGTTGGATTGGCAAGCTCTATGATCAGATAAAGCCCCAGCGCGTGTAATCATACGCCATTGCCCATTGTTCTAGCCGCCAATTCGTTCACCCAAACAGCCTACATCTCTATGCCGCGTGTCAGCGTGATCATCCCCACCTATAATCGAGCCGACCTGCTAGGGAATGCCATTGCCAGCGTCTTGGCGCAAAGCTATTCAGATATTGAAGTGATTGTCGCCGACGACGGTTCCACTGACCACACTGCCGAAGTCGTAGCCAGCTTTGACTCCTGTGTACGCCATCTGCGCTTGCCCCACCGCGGACAACCCGCCGCACCCCGCAACTCTGCATTGGCGGTTGCCACAGGTGAATACATTGCCTTTCTCGACTCGGATGATCTCTTTTTGCCCAACAAGTTAGCCCTACAAGTACCCGTTCTGGATGCCAATCCCCAGGTTGGGCTTGTCTATTCCGACGGCTATTTCTTTAGTGAGCACCCAGACCAACCAGCAGGTCATGCACTTGCGGGTCTATCCACGCCCTCTGGTGCGGTCTTTGGCGAATTACTACGCAGCAATTTCCTCTTTATGCCACTCGTCTTAATCCGCCGCACGCTGCTAGAAAAAAGTGGTGGTTTCAGCGAACAACCCGACCTACTCGTTGCCGAAGATTATGACCTGTGGTTGCGCTTGTCACTGCAAACGGATTTCCAGTATGTGCCTGGAGATGTTGCCGCCATTCGGCTGCACTCAAATAACATCAGTGGCAACATCTGGCGTATGCGGAAAAGCATTCTGGGCATTTTGCAACGCTTCGACCGTGAAGATGCCACGACCATGGCAACGCACGCCGTGGCACGCCACGAAGCCTATGCCATCAGCCACGGTGCGCTTGCACGCATCGCGTGGCTTGAACGTCGCACAGGCTTGCTCTTTACCCATCTCGGGCACGCCCTATGGCATACTGTGCAACTATCAGGCTTTGGCACATCCGTTTGGGTTGCTTGGTGGAAACGCAGAAAAATGCGTACCCGCCGCGAATAGCAGGAGGGTTATGTACCCTCACCTGTTGTAAGAACAAGTTACAAGAACAATACGTAACAACGAGAAAACGACGAGAAAAGTTTTGAACTAACATGGCGACCTATTTTATAGATGCTCGCACAGCAACGCCCCATTTCCCCGGCATCGGGCGCTATATCACAAACTTAGTTGCAGCCCTGCTCGAGCAGATTGACGCAACCGAGAGCTTGCGCGTCCTCATTCCCCCGCCAACAGCGCAAATCCGCAACCAGGGTCAACCCTGGAGCGAGACGCTATCCGCAAGTGCACGATCCAAACCCCAACGCAGTACACAACTCAGTACAATAGTTGCAGATGCGTCACAATTTAGCCTGGCGCAGCAGTGGCGTGTCCCGCGTGTCATGCGCCAAATGCAACAAATAGATCAAGCGGGCCTGCGTAGTCATGGGGCAGGAATCTACCATACCCCCTACTACCTCATGCCCTACCGCACAGGTCTCCCCAACGTTGTCACTTTGCACGATCTGATTGCACTCGTTCTGCCGGAAACGGTTTCTCTGCGCGCACGCTGGCTCTTCCGGCTGACAGTCCAAGCGGCACTTCGCGCTGCCACCCGCGTGATCGTTGGTGCCGAGTCGGCGCGTCAAGATTTGCTGACCCATTTCCCCATTAACCCCAGCCATGTTGTCACCGTACCTCATGCCGCGGCGGAGCGTTTCCACCCACAGTCAGAAGCAGCAATTCACGATGTGCGTAGCCACTACCAACTGCCCAACGAATTCATCTTTTATTGTGGCATCAACAAGCCCCATAAAAACCTCGTCCGGCTGATCGAGGCCTACGCCGCACTTGATACATTGAGCGCGACAGTTCCCCAGCTTATCATTGCCGGAGCTTGGGATGATCGTTATCCCCAACCGCGCCAAGAAGTGGAACGGCGCGGTTTGCAAACCCGTGTGCGCTTTTTAGGCCCTGTCAGCGATGACCATCTGCCCGCGCTCTATGCCGCCGCCACGCTCTTTGTGTTTCCCAGCTTGTATGAAGGCTTTGGCTTGCCGGTGATTGAGGCAATGGCTTGTGGCGCGCCTGTCGCCTGTAGCAATGCGACCGGGCTACGCGATGTTGCGGGTGATGCAGCACTACAATTCAATCCGCAGGAAGTCGGCTCCATCGTTACAGCCTTACGCACCGCCATCGACAATCCCCCATTACGCGCCGACCTGCGCACGCGCTCTTTAGCCCGTGCCAAGCAATTCACTTGGGCATCAACCGCCCAGCAAACGTTAGCCATCTATCGAGAGATGCTTCGGTGAACTGCTGGCAGCAATACGACAGACCACTTCTAGCCGAAACAGATACTTTTCTGCCATAATAGCCAGAAGAAAGCCAGAAGAATAGCCCTATGCGTGTACTACATATCTACAAAGACTATGCCCCCATTCTGGGTGGCATCGAAAATCATATAGCTCTTTTGGCCCAGGCCCAGCGCGCCCAGGGCATTGACGCACGCGTCTTGGTGACAAACACTGGCTCCGAAACGGTGGAGGAACTCATCAATGGTGTGCCTGTGGTCAAGACGGGGCGACAGCTCAACATTTCATCAGCGCCCATTAGTGTGGGGTTCTACACTTGGCTGCGGCGGCTGGAAAAGGACATCGACATCACCCACGCCCATCTGCCCTATCCCCCTGGTGAGCTAGCCCACCTGCTGCTGGGGCGCAGCCGTGCGCTTGTCCTTTCCTATCACAGCGACATTGTGCGCCAAAAAATATTAGGCGCGCTCTACAGTCCGTTCTTGCGCATCCTGTTGCGTCAAGCCGACCGCATCTCTGTTGCCAGCCCTGCTTATATTCGCACCTCACCCTTTCTTGCGCCCGTAGCCAGCAAATGCCAAGTCCTTCCCTTTGGCATTGACCTCAACGCCTTTGCCGCCACGCCTGAAATTCACCAAGCTGCCACCGAGTTGCGCGCACTTCATTCCCCCAAACCACTGCTGCTCTATGTGGGCAAACTACGCCACTATAAGGGCTTGAATGTATTGATTGACGCCATGCAACAGATTGATGCCCACCTCTTGGTTGTCGGCTCTGGCATGTTAGAGAAGGAGTGGCGGAGTCAAGCCACGGGCTTAGGACTCGATGACCGCATCAGTTTCCTCGGTGAGCTTTCAGATGCAGAGAAGTTAATCGCGCTCCATGCTTCAGAACTTTTCATTCTGCCGTCAAACAATCGCGCCGAAGCCTTTGGCATTGTCTTGATCGAAGCAATGGCTTGTGGATTACCTCTTATCAGCACCGAACTTGGCACGGGTACATCCTATGTCAACCAGCATGAGCAGACTGGCATGGTGGTGCCGCCCAATGATCCACAGGCAATGGCAGCAGCCATCAACCGTCTCTTGGGTGATGATGCGCTACGCAAGAGAATGGGTGCGGCAGCGCTTGCCCGCGTCCGCGCCGAGTTTAGCCAAGAGATAATGGCAGAGCGTATGCTCGACCTCTACCAAAACGTGCTTGCAAAAAAGTCGCCATCCCCCGAGGCAAGCGCTAGAAATTCAACACCATGAGCCTTTCATCACCCGCAACACCCCTACCCCAAACACCTTTACCTAAAACACCCATACGCTTTGGAATCATTGGCTGTGGTCGCATTGCCCCGCGCCATGCCCAGTCAATCCAGCAAGTCGCTGATGCCCATTTGGTGGCAGTGGCGGACAACAACGTGAACCGCGTCCAACACTTTGCTCAAGAATATGGCACAGCAGCCCACGACAACTACCATGCCCTGCTCGCCCGCACAGACATTGATGCGGTGAGCGTTTGTGTACCCAGCGGGCTACATGCCCAGGTTGCCATCGACGCCATGCACGCAGGCAAGCATGTGCTGGTCGAAAAGCCCATTGCCATCACCCTGGCTGATGCTGACCGCATGATTGAGGTGAGCCAGAGCAGCGGGTACACCTTGGGCGTTGTGCTGCAAAATCGCTACAACCACCCCATGCAAGCATTGCGCCAAGCCATTAACGAAGGCAAGTTGGGTCGCCTGCATCTGGGCAATGCTTGTGTGCGCTGGTACCGACCCCAATCCTATTATGAAGATGGTTGGCATGGCACATGGGCAATGGATGGGGGCGCATTAATGAACCAGAGCATTCATCACATTGATGCACTGCAATGGCTCATGGGGCCTGTCCACTCGGTCTATGCCTACACATCGACCCTCGCGCACAAAATGGAAGCCGAAGATGTGGGCGTGGCGGTTGTGCGCTTTGCCAATGGTGCGCTGGCAACCATTGAAGGCTCCACCCTTACTTGGCCTCAAAATCTGGAAGGTTCGGTTGCAATCTTTGGCGAACATGGCTCGGCAAAGATTGGCGGCACCGCTCTCAACCGTATTGAGTTGTGGAAGGTGGCAGGCGAGTTGGAGCAAGAAGCCGAACTGCTGACCAGCCAGCGCGTTGATCCGCCTTCGGTCTATGGCTATAGTCACCGCGAGGTGATGCGCGATTTTGTCCATGCCGTGTTGACGGGCAGCGAACCCGGCACACCCGGCGCGGAAGCGCGCAAGTCGTTGGCACTCGTACTTGCCATCTACGAATCCGCCCGAAGTGGGTGCGAAGTCAACCTCACCTCTTAAATGTTCCTCATGCTTCCTGCTTTAACCACCGCATCGACGGAGCTTATTTGCAGTAGAGTGTTTACAATAGAGTGAGTAAAAGAGTCGCATGGCACAAAATATACGCTTATTCTGTATGTTTTAAGCTGTTGGTTTGACCCCGTACCCGCGCTAAGGTACGATATGAAACTGCTATGACCGCGCCTGACGGTCTAGACACTGACAAAATGATGGATGACCAAACCCTATGCATGTAAAAACGAAACTCGACGCCTGGTTGAATGGCGTTATCGAAGCCGGTTGGCTGGCGGCGCTCGTGGTAGCGCCTCTCTTTTTCAACGTATTTTCCAGCCGTGTCTTTGAACCAGATAAAATTAGTCTTATCCGCACCATTGCGCTCATTATGCTTTTGGCCTGGTTGGTAAAACTTGCCAATGGTGGACCGGCATGGATGCCGCGCTTTGCCGCCACTCCTGTGCCAGAAGCCGTTGATGAAGCGCCACCCAGCGCCTGGTGGCAACGAGTGGCACAGATCCCGCTTCTCATCCCCATTCTCTTGCTTATCGTAGCCTATCTACTCAGCACCTTCTTTAGTGTAGCGCGCTTCGTCTCGTGGTGGGGTTCCTACCAACGCTTGCAGGGGACTTATACCTTCCTCAGCTACATTACGATTGCCTTGCTGACAATGGCACATTTGCGCCACCCAGACCAGATCCGGCGCATACAACATGTCATTGTCCTCACCAGTTTGCCCATTGCCCTCTATGGCGTTATCCAGAACCGGCAGTTGGATCCGCTGCCCTGGGGTGGTGATACCACTTCTCGTGTGGCTGCCAACGCAGGCAATGCCATCTTTTTGGCTGCCTACCTGATCATGGCCTTTTTCTTCACTTTGGAGCGGGTCTACAGCAGCTTTGCCTACCTCCTGGGCTACAAACCCTCCACCCATGCCGAAAGCCAGGATATTCCAACTGCCTTAGCCGGTGGAGCCTATCTCTTTGTCCTCATGGTGCAACTGCTGGCAATCTTCTGGACGCAGAGTCGTGGGCCGTGGCTGGGGCTTTTCTTTGGCCTCTACCTCTTTGTACTGCTGCTCTTTACTGCGCTACGTCCCAAACGCCACCGTCTCTGGACGTCGATCTGGATCGGCTTAGGCGTGGCAGGGGTAGCCTTCTTAATTTTAGTCAACGTCAATAGCTCACTTTTCCCAGGTCTACGCAATGTACCCTATCTAAATCGCCTCACCACCCTTCTGGAAGCTGAAGGTGGCACGGGTGAGGTGCGCGTTTTGATTTGGCAAGGCGTGGCAGAGATGATTGCACCGCACGAGCCGTTGAAATTCCCCGATGGTAGCGAGGATCCAGTCAACGCGCTCCGACCATTGGTAGGTTATGGCCCAGAGGCGATGTGGATTGCCTATAATCCATTCTATCCGCCAGCCCTGGCACAACTTGAAGCGCGCAATGCCAGCCCAGACCGCGCCCATAATGAGACCTGGGATTCGCTGGTCATCACGGGTGGCATTGGCTTTGTTGCCTATCTTGCCGTCTTTATCGGCATCTTCTATTGGGCCTTGCGCTGGTTGGGTCTGCTCGTGGGTCGCCGTGACACCTTTCTCTTTGCCCTGCTTTTGGCGCTTAGTGCCGGAGCATCGATTATCGCCTTCTATTTCTATGACGATGGCAGTTGGCGTTTCTTTGGTGTAGCCTT
>JBBQIG010000157.1:0-9383 GCA_038324715.1 Anaerolineae bacterium
AAAATGTTCATTAGGGGTTCCTGGGTTGGTTGAGTCTTTTGTTCAGCGACAATTACTCTACTACAGGAACCCTATTTCTTTAGATTTCTCCAATCCTTTTTGGCGAAGGTATTGTAAGTCCATACTCAACTATTTTCATGCCAACTATCTCTTGCTAACTTTACCTCCACTCTGCATTGCTGCCCATGGCTGATACCTGGTCTCTCCTACCTCCTGCTGCACCATCGCCAGAACTTGTGGCTGCGGCGGGTGGTCATCCACTTGTTGCCCACCTGCTTGTCCAGCGCGGTCACATAGATCCTAACCAAGCGATGGCCTTCCTAGATCCGGCTCACTACACGCCCGCACCGCCTACAGCACTCTTTGGGGTGGCAGAGGCCGCGCGCTTGCTCCATGCAGCCATCCAGCGCAAGGCCAAAATCTTGGTCTGGGGCGACTTTGATGTAGATGGTCAGACCTCAACCTCACTCTTAGTGGCAGCACTTCGTCGTTTAACGGGTGATGAGCGTGTCCATTTCCATGTGCCGAATCGCTTCACCGAAAGCCACGGCATCCGCCTGCCCATGTTGGAGGAAAAGCTCGCTGCCACCGATTTCGTACCCGATCTCATCATCTCCTGCGACACAGGCGTCACCGACGCCGAAGCTATCGGCCTTGCCAAAGATCGCGGGCTGACGGTGATCATTACCGACCACCATGACCTGCCGCCGGAACTTCAGGAGCTAACACCCGGGGTGGATCAGATTGCTGGCATGGATAAGGCTATCGTAGGCCAAAATTCAGTACGTCGCGCCGATGCCATTGTCAACCCCAAGTTGCAACCTCCAGGAGATCCGCTGCATACGCTACCGGGTGTTGGTGTCGCTTTTAAGCTTGTTCAGGAGCTATACACCCTTGCAGGTCGCGCAGGGGAAGAAGAAGATCTGCTCGATCTCGTGGCGTTGGGCATTGTTGCGGATGTGGCACAGCAAGTCGATGATGCGCGCTATCTGTTGCAGCTTGGGCTAGAACAACTTCGCCGCACACGGCGCACGGGTCTGCTGGCGCTGATGGAAATTGCACGCCTTACGCCCGCCACCGTGGATGCCGAGTCGATTGGCTATCAACTTGGCCCGCGCATGAACGCGCTTGGACGCCTGGAAGATGCCACCGTTGCCGTGGAACTGCTCACCACCCGCGATGCCATCCGCGCCGGACAGCTTGCAGGACGCATGGAGCGGCTCAACCAGCAACGACGATTGCTCACCAGCCAAATCAGCGCCGTGGCGATGGAAATAATTGAACGCAACCCCGCGTTTCTAGATTTCAACGCCTTGGTGCTGACCCATCCCGCATGGCACGCGGGCATTGTTGGGATTGTCGCCTCTCGCCTAGCCGATGAATTCCACAAGCCGACCGTGCTACTCCTGAATCCCCCTGGCGAAGTCGCACGCGGCAGCGCCCGCAGTGTCCCAGGTGTGGATATTGGCAGCGCCATTGCTGGCTGTGCCCATCTGCTGATCACACATGGGGGACACCCTGGAGCCGCTGGCGTAAGTCTCAACCCCGACAATATCGATCGCTTCCGTCGCGAACTTGATCGTCAGGTTGAACTCCATCGCGCACCCGAAGTGCCCACGGGCATCACCATCGACATGAAACTGCCGCTAGAGACTGTTAATATAGCTTTGGCGGAAGAGATCCAGCGGCTAGCTCCTTTTGGCAACGGCAATCCAATGCCCCAATTTATCAGCACCCACTTGAATGTCGAGGAAGACCGACGCCTGGGACGCGATGGCGAACATCGCCGCCTTGTGGTCAGCAGTGCCAGCGGCGCGCGCCAGTCGATCATGTGGTTCAATAGCCGCGATGATGAGCTACCCGCCAGCCCGCTTGATTTGGTCTATACCATCGGCATCAACAACTTTCGCGGCGAACGCAACCTCCAGCTCAACTATATCGCCAGCCGCACAAGTCGTGACGAAGGTGGTGAAATTGTTGCAGCGGCGATGCCCCTCATACAGGTACACGACCTGCGACACACACCGATCACACTGGATCGGCTACCCAATCCCGACCGCTCTGTCTGGTATGTAGAAGGAATTAACCTTGAGGCATTTGGCGTAGCCTATGCGCCACGCTATCTAGAAGCGAAAGAACCAGGCCAATCCCTGGTGATCTTCTCCGCGCCCCCTTCTGCTCACCTGCTGCGCTGGCTTTACGACCAGCATCAGCCGCGTGCTATTTATCTAGTGGGTAAACTGACCAACGAAGATTCGCTGGATGCGGTCATCCGCAGCGTGGCAGGCATGTGCAACTATGCGCTCCAACGCAGCCAGCCCCTACAGCTCGACCGCATGGCGGCACGCTTGGGGCTAACCAATGAGATCATCCGTTACAGCCTGCTCTGGCTGCAAGCCAAGTCCCAACTTCTGTTGCAAAGCTGGGAAAACGACGACACTGTGCAAATTGTAGCCGCCACAAGCGACGGTGATCCCGACACAGCCCCTCTCTGTCAAGCCAAATTGAACGAGCTACTCGCCGAAGTTCGTGCCTATCGCCGCTACTTCATGCGCGCAAAAATCAACGAACTCGGGCTGCCTGCTGCCTAGTGGCTCGCAAAGGTAATATCTCCAAGTCAACAATGCCAAAAGTTTTCCGCTACCCAGCCATCCCGCCACGCCTCCTCGAAGCATCCATTCTGTTACTGGCTTTGCTCGTGCGTTTCTGGCGGCTTGATTATCACAGCATCTGGTTTGACGAAGCAGTTAGCCTTCAATGGGCTGGCTCCGATCTCAGTTACACCTGGAACACCACCTTTGCCCTGATACAAGACAAACATCCACCGGTTTACTATGTGATGCTGAGCCTTTGGCAAAATCTATTAGCGTGGGTGGGGTTGAGTCACAATGACAGTGCGCTGCGTGCCTTCGGCAGCATCTTGGGACTCCTCACTGTTTGGGGCATGTTGCGGCTGGCAACCGCACTTAGTGGACGCACCACAGGCTACCTAACCGGGCTGCTGGTTGCGCTATCACCCGTTCTCACTTGGTACAGCCAAGAATTACGCATGTTCCAACCCGCTACCACAGGCATCGTCTGGGGTGCAGTCGCGCTCTGGTATGCATGGCGAACTCCACGTCCGCTGCCACGTCTAGGCTGTTGGCTATTGATGATTGTGGCTCTTTAGGCCGCGCTCTATAGCTATCTCTTTAGCGCCTTCATCCTCCCTGCCGCGGGATTGACCTTGATCTTGCTGCTTTGGCAAACACGCAATCTGCGCCGCTTTATAGAAGGTTGCGTGGCATTGTTCATAGTGGCTCTGCTCTTTTTGCCACTCGCCCGCAACGCCTGGTCGGTAAATGAGTCGGAAAGCACGCCAGGACAACTCTTTGGCGACTTTGGTGCTAATCTGCTGCGCCTCTTGCGTATCGACACCATCTGGCGTGTTGATTGGCCCCAGCCCTGGATCAATGCCAGCCTTTTGCTCTTTGCTCTGCTCCTGTTGCTCGGCTTACTCTTGCCCTGGTGCAGCCAAAATGCAGACTCCCGCCGCGACCCGCTCTGGCTATGGCTCTGGATCGGCATTCCCCTCCTCATCGCCAACCTTCTGCTCACGCGCAGCAGTTCAATCTTTGCGGAAGATCGCTATCTGCTCTTTATGGCACCCTTTGTGCTATGGGGCATTGCACGCGGCGCAATTGCATTAGGTTCGTGGTGGCGACCCGTCGGCTGGACAACCGCGCTGCTTGCGAGCACCGTACTGCTAGTAGCCTTACCTGCACTGTGGACACCCGCTCGCGCGCGTGAAAATTGGCGCGCAGCCGCAGCCACCATCATCGACTATACCGCCGCCAGTCCCACCCTCCCCTCATCGGTCGTAGCCCACGTTGACTACACCCATGATGCGCTCGAATGGTACCTGCGCCAAAGCTATGCCGAAGAGGCTTTGCCCCTCTTCTATCCCTTCGGCGGCACCCTAACCGAGGCAGACGTTGAGACAGTGGTTGCGCCGCCACTCAATGGCATTGTCGATTTTGGCTCATCCACCCTGTGGCTCACCCAAAGCCACCTCGAGGGCGTGGATGAGAACCGTGTCGTGGAAGGATGGCTCAATCGCACCTTCCCCATCATCACCGAACAATATCCCGCGGGAGTAAAGCTCACGGGTTACATTCTTCAAGGGCGCATGGCACAGCTACCACCTCTTGGCCCCACGGCAAACCACCTGGACGTGGAAATAGAACCGGGTCTGCACTTGGCAGCATGTGAAATTACCACACCCATTGTCAGCGCCCAAGAAGAATTCATACATCCACCAAGTGGCTGGGTGCATGTGCGCTTGTGGTGGCAAGCCTCCGCGCCTCTTCCCACTGACTATATTGCCACCGCGCAAGTTATTGGCCCCGAAGGTGTTTGGGGCGATCGGCTACATCGTCCCACTGAATCGCTACGCATGTGGCCCACCAGCACATGGAGTGTGGGCGAAGTTGTGCGCGATGAAATGGACATCAACCTTAATCCGGTGACGCCAGTAGGTACCTATCCAGTTATCATTGGGGTGGCAGACGCAACAGGTCAGCCAGTTGGAGAGACTGTTGAATGCGGGAAGGTGGAGATACGCTAACCTACCCGGCTACTTCGCCTCGTCATCCACGAATTCTTGCATCTGCCGCTCAAGTTGAGCAATGCGCGCGCCCTGGCTGACAATCAACTCCGCCAAGAAGCCCACCAACAGCAGGAGGACACTGATCACCGCCAAAATGCCCGCAGCAATAAAGACAGGACGTTGTTGGGTCTGCGCAAAAGCATAAAGCCCCGTCAGATAGACAAAAGTCAGCAAGCTAATCAGGATTCCGCCCAACCCCAAGCCCCCAAAGAAACGCATCGGCGCTTGACTAAAGGTCAACAGGAACTTCACGACGAGCACATCCAGAAAGCTAATCGGAATCCGTTCCCAGCCAAATTTGCTGCTTCCGGCAGGTCGCGGGCGGTAAAAAGTCTTGACCTCACCCACGCGAAAGCCCTGGTGAATCGCGATCATCAACAAAAAGCGATGCCAGTCACTTCGCAGCGGCGGAAAGTTCATTACCACCTCGCGACGCATCGCCTTGATCCAATTACCATCATGCACTGGCACTTGCGCCAAACTACGCATCACCCAGTTGTAAATACCGCTTGCCAACACTTTGCTATCCTGTCGCCCCTGTCGCCATCCAGCAACCACATCAAGGTCGTTGGCTTCCATATGCCGCACCAATGCAGGAACATCGACCAACGGATCCGACTCCATATCCGCCGGTATCAGAATGATAATCTCGCCCTGACTTGCCCCAAACATGCGCGCCAAAGCAGCAGTCATTCCTTGACTGCGCCGGTGAGTAAAGACTTGAAGCGTGGGAAAACGCATAGCCAACGCAGCCAACACCTGTGCAGTCCCATCTGTACTGCCATCATTAACCACCAATACTTCCCCGCTACAGCCTAACTCATCAAACGCAGCAAAACTCCTCTCTACCACCAACCCCACCGTTTCTTCTTCATTACGCGCCGGAACGACCACGGTAATCGCCGGTCTGTTCGTGGGCTTGCTCTCGCCGATTGGCGCAGGAGTTATTGCTTCGACAGGCTGCAAATCGGCGACTACAGGTGTGGCGGCGGCAGGTGAACTTGGGGTCATTGAAGCACTTGAAATCCTCGCACTCATACAGGGGCACGTGCCTCCATAAACTGAAGTACAGACTCTACAACGTGATCTTGCTGTGCTTCACTCATCTCTGGATAAAGCGGCAAACTCACGCAGGTAGCCGCCACCTCTTCTGTTACAGGCAAGGTGCCAGGTTGATAGCCCAAATCCAAATAGGCAGGTTGCAGGTGAAGTGGAAGTGGATAGTGGACGCCCGCACCAATCCCCTTCTGATTTAACTCATTCACCAATGCGTCTCGTTGCGACGTGCGGATCACATAGAGATGCCAAGCCGGGTCAGCGCCAAGGGCAACAACTGGCAACGCGACACCAGCATCTGCCAACAAACGAGCATAGCGCGCAGCCAAGCGTCGCCGTACACTCGTCCATGCATCTAGATAGGGCAACTTTGCACGCAACACCGCTGCTTGCAAGGTATCAATGCGATGTCCAAAGCCCACCTGATCATGCACATATTTGGATTGTCGCCCATGATTACGCAAGCGCCGCACCTGTGCCACGAGCTCTTCATTGTGGCTCGTTACAGCACCGGCGTCCCCATACGCACCCAAATTCTTGCCTGGATAAAAGCTAAAACAGGCAGCATCCCCAAAGCTCCCCATCCGTATCCCACGCCAGGTTGCACCATGCGCCTGGGCAGCGTCCTCAATTACGGCAATGCCCTGTTGCTTCGCAATTGCCACAATCCGCGTCATATCCGCAGGTTGCCCATACAGATGCACAGGCATCACCGCGCGCGTCCGTGGCGTAATTGCCGCAGCAAATGCGTCGGGGTCGAGCGTATAAGTCAGTGGGTCAATGTCAACAAAGACAGGTTTCGCCCCAACCGCGCTGATCGCCTCCGCAGTCGCAATAAAGGTATGGGCAACGGTAATCACCTCGTCCCCCGCTCCCACACCCAAAACCCGCAATGTAAGTTCTAAGGCAGCAGTACCACTCCCCACCCCAGCACAATAAGGGACATCACACCACGCAGCAAACTCAGCTTCAAAGGCGGCAACATCTGGCCCCATAATAAATTGCGCGCTTTCCACCACACGACGCATCGCTGCGTCAACATCATGTTGAATCGCAACATATTGGGCTTGAAGATCGACCAGTGGGATAGATTCGGTCATAGGAGTTGGTTGTCTACTATCAAAGGCTATCGCTAAAGCCAATAGAAAAATTTCTTCAAAAATAATCAGGTAAAAATAATCAGGTACAGATAAGAAGCGAGCAAAAAAAACGCCGAGCGGCTCCGCTCAGCATACAGATCCATCTGACCGCTATCCTTGGATTATACGGCATGGCAATCACGCTGCACAAACCTCGCGGCGCACGAACCCAAAGTCAGCCCACAAACCCGGTCGGTAAAACGCAAAGATGTGGTGTATTCAGGTTCAGTCCACCAGAGAACCAGAGCCGGGTGAACCAGGCTTTTCCCTTAGCCTGGGCATTTCATCTCCCGGCACTCACAGAATCACTCAACGGAATAAGGCTTACAACGATTGCGATTCACTGCGATCAATGCTCGACAATTCGCGGCGCAAGCGCGCAATCTCGCGGCGCAGAAAGTCCGACTTTTCCAGCAAGCGCATCAACTCATCACCCGTTGCATTCGCTGCGTCAGCATCCGTCTGCGCCAATTCAGCCACCAAGCGCGCAATTTCATCGCGCAAATAGTTGGCCTCATGTTCGCGACCAATCTCCAACAGGGTCTCATGGATGCTATCATCTGTCACCGAATTGAGCCGTTGCATTAAGTCATCATGGTTATCTACAACCCAACGGCGCAAAAACTCATTGCCCACCGCCCACTGCCCAAAGACTTGCCGCAAATACCCCAAGCGCTCCAGACCGTAGAGATACATTTGAATCTTGTGCGGAGCCAAATCACTCAGCACAACTAAAAGCTCGTTTTCTTTGGCAATGGTTAACTCGGCAACAGCCAGTAGCAGGCGGCGCTCCGTCCTAGTCAGATGTTGAAAGTCATTCTGGAAAAAACCAGTCAGAATATGATCCGTGGCAAGGTCTTCCTCACTCACAGGGCGCAAGAAGCCATTGCCTTCTTCATCCGTTGCAAAAAGGCGCTGGCAGAGATACTGGATTAGATAAGGCTGCCCATTGGTGTGGATCAAAATATCATCCACCACCCCATCTGCAGCCTGCACCGTTTGCTCTCCTTGCAACTGGCGCACCAAGGCGCGCGCGGCAGCATCTGCCAACCGCGTCAAATTAACCAAGTTGAAGCCAAAAAGAAAGGGGCTAGTCGCCCACTCACTGTTCAAGTTATTCAGCGCAGCCAATAACTTCGTGGATGTCATTATGGTGCGCACGCGGCTATCTTGCATTGCCCGCCGCAATCGTCCCGCCCACGATGGATCTTGTCGGGCAACGGCGATCAACACCTCCGCCTCATCCACCAAAAGCAACAATTGCTTGCCATGCTCCACCAAAGTGCGCGCCAACGTTCGCAAGATCAGCAATGCATCTTGCCCACTCAATGCCTTCACATCCACACCAAATGGCGCAAAACGATCCGCCACATCCATCAGCGCATAAAATAACTCATCTGAAAGTTCACTCGCCGATTCACAACCCTGCATGTCCCAAAATAAAGGGACAAAGTGACTTTCTGGCGTGGAACCTATCAATTCCAACTGCTTCAGCATGGAAGTCTTGCCCATGCGGCGCGTACCCAACAGCCAGATGGCACTGTCAGGTGCTTGCAGGAGGTGCTCAGTTAATCGTTCGCGACCATAGTGGTTACTACCTCGTACCCACCGGCCTACAACATAGGGTATCCGCATAACCCTCCGCAATTCTTCGCAGCTGAGTAAACATCTGCTCGGCAAACCTTGGCAGCAAATCTTTGCAGCAGTTCTAGAACAGACGCTTACTTTAATTTTATTTAGGGTTTATCCTGCGTAGAATCGGCTTTGGCATTACCTTGACGACTTTGTTTGGCACTCGTTTCGGCACTCTGTTTTGTCGTCTCATCAGCCAGATCTCTCACTTCATCGGGCTGAGTATCCAGCGCGCCAACATCTTGTGGGCGTATGCCAACTACATCCTGCATCACACCTTGTAACCGATTGAGCATTGTTCGATTGCGGTAGTTGCCCTTATTTCGCCCACTAGGTCGTCCTGCTCTTTCCGCAACCTCCAAACGCCTGTGAGCTGCCTCCACATCCATCAATGCAATACGCCGTCGTTGTCGTGCCAGCATATGATTCACCGCTTCCAAACCATATTGCTGTAACTTATAGGGGCGACCATGGGCATGGTCAATGATAAACTCGATGGCAGCCAGGTCATACTGGTAGTAGCCACGCACCGGCTCCACCAAGAGTTCAATCGCTTGCTCGCGCGTGAACGGTGTAAGGGCTATTTCATTGAATAGATTGAACCAAGGGCTTTCAACCCGATCCCATTCCTTGCTGATCTGAATCCCTGCAACGACAGCCCCCAAGGTGGCAGCGAATTCGCGCATAAAGATACGACGCAGTTGCTGTTGGACAAGACGATCATAGCTGCCCATGACATCCATTTCGTCAATGAGCAAAATGAGCCGCAAATGTTTACCCGGCTCATGTTCCACCCCATATGCCTCTAGCACCGTCGAAATTCGGTTCAGGTCACGGTTGAAATCGCGGTCACTATAACTATTTTCAATCTTCGTATAATACCGCAACTCCAGTAGTTTGGGGATGAT
>JBBQIG010000158.1:0-9374 GCA_038324715.1 Anaerolineae bacterium
CACGTGGGCTTGTCCCTGGCGCTGTGGAGTAGAAATTCACATCCACATCCGAGACGTTTGGCACACTGAGAAGTGCCCTGCGGCTAATGTTGACCGCAGCGATATGATCTGCAAGGCCAGAGTACCCGCAGTCCATACAGAGGAATTTATCTTGAGTTTTGCGATTCGCTTTATCAATATGACCACAGCAAGGACAAGTTCGCGACGTGTTGCGCGGGTCAACCGCGACAACGAGCACGCCCATGAGCTTTGCTTTGTATTCGGTAAAAGTTCTAAGTTGGGCGAACGACCAACTAGACAAGGTTGCTCTCTGCGCTTTTTGAGCCGTTACCTGCTTGCGGATACCACCCAATTCTTCAAGGGCGATTCCTCTCGCGGTGTCTTTAGCTTTAGCAACAATGTGTTTGCTGATAACGTGGTTCACATCTTTGGCGAAGCGTTGTTCTTTGCCCGCCAGTCTCTTCAAGCGGCGACGTGTGGACTTCGTACCCTTCGCTTGCAGTTTGCGGCGCAACTGGCAGTGACGGTAGCGAACACCCTTCATGCTCTTACCCTGGTGAATCGTGCGGTCACTGTCAACAGCGATGTTGGTAACGCCCATATCGACGCCCAGAAAATCATCAACATCGTCTGGTGTCGGCTCGTTTACCTCACAAGAAGTAAGCAAGTAGAACACGCCATCAATCAGGCAAAGGTCAGACTCGCCACGTTCGCCACTCAAAAGTTCTTTGGCTCTATCGCGACAAACGAAGCTCATCTTTTGCCGACCGTCCATTGTCCAGAGCGAAACCTCGTTCTTGTCCAAATTCCAAGACAGGATACGCTCATCGTAGGCAATCGAGCCATGCGTCCTAAAGGTGCGCTTGACTTTCCTGTCCAGCTTATAGGCGTCCGTCACTTTGGAGATGCAACGAATGACCAACTGAGCGGCCAAGTCAAAGCGAGTGCGCACGTCATGGTAGACAATCTTCTGAATGGAGAACTTGCCAAAGGTACGCGTATCCCAGGCAATGCCGCTAATGTAGTTGCAAGCATCGTTTGCTGTTTCAAGCGTTTTCAGGAGAGACCTATGTTGTTCTGGCGTAGGTTGAAGTTTTACTTTGGCAGTCAATTTCATGACCTCAGTTTAACATGTAATCACTATAGTGACAAACGTGGCTGGGAAGATTCCCCGATTCCGCTTGCAGCGGCGGGCATTCCTCCCACATCTGAAGAAGTGGGCTTCCAGCCCGAACTAAGATCGTGAACCTGTCTGATTTGTGGGCGAGCTATGTCTCTTGGCGTTAGTTCTGCATCAGGCCACCGCCCTTTGCACGATGACGTTACCTCTAAGTAATTGAGGGGTGTGCAAAGTTTTCTACCAGAGGTAGACGCATAAGTTGCGCTATCATTTGCACATTTTGTGGCTGCAATCTGCGCTCTGTCAACCCCAAATAGGCATTTGAAACTGCCGTTATGTCGATTTTCATTGTGGCTACTCGAGGTAGCAGGGTATACACACCCCTCTATTAATTCGCCTTAATTCGCCGATGTCCCTTGTTCCTGCTTTGCGGCTATCTGTTCGTCCTATTCGTGGACAGAAGGCGAACGCGAGCCATATAGCTTGTCCACATCGCGGGCACGAGGCCCTAATTTCGCCTGCTGCCCCTGGCGCGCAGGCGGCTCGTTCCACGGCATATTGCCCACTACCAGCTTGGGCACGTTGATAAATACTTCATTGCCAGCCCGTTTGACGACAGCATCAAGCGGGATGTAGGTATCCTTTTCAAAGATCAGCCCCCGTGGCACCACCATATATGCCTCGGTTGTCTCGGTTGCTTCTACTACTTGTTCGATGCGACCGATTTCCCCATGATCAGAGCCACGCACTTTATCCCCTGGCTGTACGCCCCCAGCGCTGGCATCAGAGCCATCGATAGCCGCTAAAAATTCATCAACGGTCAGCACAGCATTGCCAATGAGAGGGTAGTTTAGATGGATGGATGCCTCGTAGGCAGGGATGCTCTCTGCACCAATGGCATCGGAAAGAAAAGTCACATCATAGCCTGCCTCAGTGGCATGCCGACCAGTGCCTTCACAGCATAAGTTGGCGGTCATGCCAGCAATCACCAGGTGGGTAATGCCTAGCCGTTGCAGGTGGTCTGGCAGGTCAGTCTCGAAGACATCTATGCCTTTATGCGGCAGCAGCACAATCTCATCCGGCTGGGGTCGCAGATCAGGGTGGAAATCGGCACCCCAACTGCCAGCTAGAAACATCTTTTTTTCAAACATGATGCGGTTGATCCCACTGCGTCGCTGGAGCTGGTGGTCAGCGTAATCTTCCTCGGTATAGGCCATAGGACCAAACAGGACGGGAACCTGCCGCCGACGGGCCCCCTCAATCGCCCGTTTCAGGTTCTCAATCACATTGTGCATCCTCACGGTGTTCTTGGTCATTTCCCAGCCAGCGCCATTTTCGGAAAGGAAGTCATTCACTGGGTCGATCACCAGCAACGCGGTCCGGTTGGGTGGGAAGGCAAGTTGCGTTTCTTGGCTCGCCAAATAGATTGCATCACCTTTCTCACCGCGACCAGATCGATCAGTTGATTCAGTCTTCATTGCTTGGTATCCTTCCATCGTAGAGCTAGTTACCCTGCATCCTTAAGAGCCAATGCTTCAGGTTCAGGCACCATATGAGCAGAGATTCTTGCCATAGTATCATCTGGAGTGATAGGTGGGTAGGGAACTGAGAACTGAGCAATTTACGTTGCTCAGTCCCCAGTCATACCCCATGCTACCGCCTCCTGTCTGTCGCGATGGATGTTACGGAGCGGGGGGCAGCAGTACGCTATCAATGACATGGATGACGCCGTTACTGGCCGGAATATCCGCGCTGATGATGGACGCGCCTTCCACCATGAACGTGCCATCCCCCGTCGTCGTGATCGCCAGCGAATTACCCCGCAGGGTCAGTGCCGCACCCAGTTCTGCCAATTCGGCTGCGGAAATCCGGTCTACCACTATGTGCCGCCGCAGCACTGGCACCAGAGCCTCCGGATCTTCCTGTGTTGCGGCGGACAGTGTGGCAAAGGCCTCATCAGTGGGTGCAAAGATGGTGAAGGGCCCCTCAGCCTGCAAGGCATCCACTAGACCCGCTGTCTCAAGCGCCGTCATGAATGACCCCAGGCCGTCTGTCGTCCTGATTACCTCAACTACATCTTCTTCGGCTGTGGGTGTCAACTCGGCTGTGGGTGTCATCTCAGTCGTAGACGTCATTTGTTCTGTGCGCGTGACCTTCCAGATCGCTGCCGTTTCAGGGGGAAATTCATAGGGTGTCCCCCCTTGCGCCACGTTCGCCGGATTGACCCGCGCGACACCATAATCAACAATGTACATCGCGCCGTCAGGACCAAATTTGACGTCAAAAGGTCGCTCGAGCCCCATCCCCATCGCCCCTTGGGACGAGGCTGAACCTGGTTGGGCATTGCTCACAAAAGGCATAGCTTGCATGGTAGAACTGGCTGGATCAATACGCGAGATACGATAGCCTGCTGGCCCAGCTAGTAATGGGTTCGTCGCCGGGGCCAAGTCGCCCCACTCTGCCACGAAGATCTGACCCGCCATGTCACCCCAGGAGGCTGGTGCCACGGCCAGCATGGAGGGAGAGGAATCAACTTCATGCAAGCCCACCACAAGAGATGCGTCCGGTGGCTGGAGACCACTGGCCTCGTGGTCAATGACGAAGCCAAGATTCTTCCCCTGCGGCTCTCCATTGACAAACACCGGTGCCTGTAAATTATTGGGTACCGCAAACTTAGGATCGGTGACCGGTTCTAGCGCGGCAGAGAAGTCCGGCCAGCCATACCACACGCCCTCGGTAATGCGATAGGTCGCGTCATATTCGTCGCGAACGGAACGCGAGCCGCGAATATCATAGCCATTCACCGCGGCATACATCTCGCCATTTTCGTCCCAGTCGATCCCAATGATATTGCGGAAGCCCCAGGCATAAACCTCCAAAGTCGCCTCGGCATTGTCCGGCTCAAAGGCAAGAATGGAACCGCCACATTTGGTCGTTCCTGAAATGACCTGGCCTGGCGTTGTTTCGGTGCCAAAGGGGACAAAAGCGCCGGTCATTGCAAGATCGCTGGGGTTTTCCGTGCGGAAATCGGGTGTCTGGTAGTTTCTTCCCGTCAGCACAATATCCTGGCAAGGCATAGTGTGTACCTGAGGACTTCTGCTCACGAACGGGCCAAGGTCGATACCGACCACTCCTGCGTTGCCCGCTGGGCCAGCTGCTACATACATGCGCCCATCAGGGCCGACCTGAACATCATTAATTTGGTGTTCGGATTGGCTATCCTGAAGCCCACTCAATAATCTTGTCACGGTGCCGTCTGACGCCACGCGTGAAACGGCACCTGTCCGGTCTTCCGGATCGCGATGGGTGATGTAGAACGCACCCTCATGCCAGGTCAGCCCGACCACAGAGGCCAGTACGCCCTTATCCGTCAGGTCGATAACTTCGGTCGCCTGACCATTCTCGATGCGTAGAATGCGCGCAGGCACAGGTGCCTCCAAAAAGGCGCCACCCGCCTCCGCCACATACATTTGCCCTTGGTCATCCCAGGTCAGCGACGTGGCATAGGTCAGCCCTTCGACCACCTTCTCGATCTGGAATCCCGCCGGAAGTTGCAATACCCCCAGCCCAGCATCAGTCAATGGTGCCATCCCCTCTGTTGGCGTTACCTCATCTGTAGCTGTGATTTCAGCGGTTGCCGTGATTTCTGCAGTGGACGTTACTCCCTCAGTCACTTCCACCTCGGGTGTCGCCTCCACAGTCGCAGGTGCAGGTGTCCCCGATACCGGAGAAACAGGCTGACAACCTGCCACGAGCCACAGCGAAGTGGCCAGGATAAGAATGAATGGGGTACGGAAATTGAACCTTCGGAACATTAGAAACCTCCTGTAGTCTATTCCATCCTATACAAAGTTCCACACCTGTTTTCCCACGGTGCTACGATGGATTTGCAGGGTGGCACGACGCATGATGCGTCACTTTTGATGATACTAGAGAAAGGTCAACGCATTGGTCAATAAAGGTCAATATTCGGTCAATATTCAGACCTCATCCATAAAAGCTGCCGCAAAAACAAATAGCGACCCCGAGGAAAGTGCCGCTATTCGAGAACTATATGCTGTTTGGCTGTGGCTGCCCACACTAGTGGTACCGCGAGCCGACAAAGCAATAACCGAAGCCCCTTTCAGTCTGCACATACTGCGGCGCATTAGCATCATCACCTAGCTTTTGACGTAGCCGGTGAATATACTCCTTTAGATAATGGATCTCTTCGACATACTCCTGACCCCACACACACCTAAGCAGGAACTTGTGGGACAATACGGTACCTGCATGGCAAATAAGTACATCGAGCAGATCATACTCAAGAGGCGTCAGTGTCACCACGGTACCTTTCATGCGTACCTGGCGAATTGTTCTATCTACTGATAGATCCCCAGATGTAAATTCGGCCTGGGTAGTAGGCGCGGCGATTTGGAGCCGGCGCACCAAAGCTCGCATCCGCGCAAGTAGCTCTAAATGGTCAAAGGGTTTGGTCAGGTAGTCATCTGCCCCGAGATCAAGTGCACGGATTTTGTCTAGCGTTCTGTCTTGCACCGTCAACATCAAAATGGGAATCTTGGAGACCTGTCGAATGCGCTGGCACACCTCAAAGCCATCCGGAGGCGGCATAGCGACATCCAGTACCACGAGATCGAATGGTTCCTCTGCAAAATATTGAAGCGCGGCTTGGCCGTCGCCTGCAATTTTGACTCGACAATCAGGCCAGTTCATATGAGCACCGAAACCGACAGCCTCGGCAACATCACGCGCATCGTCAACAATGAGAACATTGAGTGTCATTAAAATTTTCTCCTTTATTCAGCCCAGACGGCAGTGAGAGATGAAAGCTAGCCCCTATCGAGGGCTGACTGTCCGCCCACATTTGCCCTCCTTGCAGTTCAATGATCTGCTTGGCAATGGTCAACCCCAATCCAGAACCTCTCGTCGTCGGCGAAACTCGATAGAAGCGCTCAAAGATCGTTTCCAACTCCACTGGCGCAATGCCTGGCCCATCATCGCGGATGGTCAAGTGGATTGCTTGCGCCATGCGCGTGGCTGAAATTGTGATATGCGTGCCACTGGGCGTATGGTGATGGGCATTGGCTAAAATGTTGACCAACGCTTGCCCCAGGCGCTGGGCATCCCCTTCTGTTGGAAGCGTCGCCGGGAGATCGAGGGCTACCACTTGTTGTTTTTGGCGCAACAGGGGTTGCACTAGGGCAAGGGCGTTATGGACCACCAACACCAGATCAACTGGCTGGCACTCCAGGTGAAGGGTCCCAGTTTCCAGTTGGTTGTAGGCCAGTAAGTCATCAATGAGCAGATTCAACCATTCAACATTCCGCCGTGCATTTTCGAGTAGCTCAGACTCATCCTGTTTCAGGTGATGGGTGGCACTGAGGCTGAGCAAACCCAGGCTTGCGCGAGCTGCGGTGAGCGGTGTACGTAGATCATGGGAGATCGTGGCGACAAATTCTTTACGCATTTCAGCTAGGTGAGTCGAGTGCTGCACCTCTTCGCGCGCCGCCTGAACGCGCTGTTGTTGGAGGCGTAAGCCGCGCAGCAACACCGAAATGCCACTCCCCAACAAGGCCAAAAAGACTAAACGTGTGTCCAGGTGATACTGCTGGAAGGACTCAACTGTCACATCAACGAAGTCGAATTCAATCACGCCGGCGGTGCCCGTGACGATGGCCGTGTAGAGCAGGCTTAGCCAGAAAGGCAACGTTGCTGCAGCACAGACGATTGTTAAGAAAAAGAGCAAGAAGAAGGGGCCACCCGGTTCAGATTGAAGGGAATAAATGATACTAATTACCACGAGATCCACAGTGGCTTGCCACAGAACGAAGCGGAACCAAGGCAGCCACATTCGCAGCAAATCAATAAATAGGTTGTAAGCCACAAACAAGAGGATCAGAACCCATGGCGGCACATGGGCACGGCCTGACTCGGGCCGGAGCCAAACGAGTAGAAGAACAGCAGCAGTCGTTATCCACCGCATCCAAAAGAGTGATCGGCTAACAAAATTTGGTGGTTCTATGGTTGTAAGGAAGCGGGGATCGGTTAGTTGCATACTTTCAGACCTGGTCATAGACAAAACCTTGTCGAGAGTAGGTTATTCCTAGTACGACGCCGTAAAACACGTGTGCCATCACCTGCAAGAGTCGTCCCACGGGCGGTAGCCAGTAGGGGGACAACCACCTTGGAAAGAGCAGTGGCAATATCCAAAAGCCAAACAGGTAGAGCGGTCCGGCACCGAGCAATTTACTCCAGAGTGGTGCAAGGCGTAGGCGCGGGAGGGACCACGCAAAGAGCATCCCGACGACACTAGCGCCGATATGAACTCCGATGCCGACTAGAACATCTCCGAGGACAAAGCCGACCGGATCTACTGCCTCTGGACCCAACAGAAAGGTGGCGGGTATCTTGACGACCTTCCAAGGTGACATGTCGCGCAGTGCAACAATGCCCAGCCCGCCACCATGAGCACAAACAGGGTTTCGGCCACCAGGGAAGCCACAATACCAGCCGAATAATTTACATGTGTAGTGACGGACTTCAAGCTTTCTCTCTTCATCTTTGTTTCATCGATGACACTTGCTAGTTTTTGGTGCAAAACAGACCTGAGCTATCACGGTGCTCGAGGGCTGCCATAGTCCACCATCGGTAACATCATGCGCATTGGCTCCAGGCCTTGACGTCAACAGGTGCGTTTGGCTTCGGCGCTCTCTTGTTCTATCTTAAAAGATGCTTAAAGGGGATAGGCTAGGATACATGAGGGATGTAGAACGCCAGGTAGAAATTCGAGGTGAAAATCCTTCGTTCCTTATTTGAAGGTTCTTCTCTCTGCCGGTGAACTGATGGGACCGTGATGATAGTTGTGGGGCAAGTAATGACGGTGGCTCTGCTGAACCACGCTGTGTGCGGGCAGGATCAAGGCGACCGCGAGAATTTCCGGTGTGGACTATGTGCATTAAATGGACGGTGGGTGCAGCATTATGAATGGGAGCATGTAGAGGACGATATCAATGACAAAGGAGCAAATTAACCTGCCGTGCACCCTATTTTTACTCCGGATTTCTCGATTACCCATAGTAAAACCTAAACATTCAGCCATTCCCGTGTGCTCGCGAAGCCAATTTAGTTATTGACACCTGGCACGTAACAGGTTACATTAGGCTATGATCCGCAACTTCCGGCATAAAGGGTTAGCTTCCCTGTATCACGAAGATAAGACCAGGGGGATCAATCAAGCCCATGCCAAGCGGCTGAGGCAGATTTTGGCTCTACTAGATTCTGCTATGACCATTGAAGATATGGATGTACCCGGCCTCCGGCTGCATCCACTCAAAGGCGATCTGGCGGGTCTATATGCAGTCAACGTGTCAGGGAATTGGCGTGTCACCTTCCGCCTTGAGGCAGGTGAAGCTTTAGATGTGGACTATGTTGATTATCACTAGGAGAACACAGTCATGCCCATGAAGAACCCGCCGCATCCCGGCGAAATTCTCCGAGAACTGTACTTGGAGCCTTTGTCGCTAACTGTTACCGAGGCGGCCAAAGGGCTGGGCGTTACGCGCAAGACCCTTTCGCAGTTGCTCAATGGTCATGCTGGCATTTCACCAGAGATGGCTCTGCGGCTATCGAAAGCATTTGGACGGTCACCCGAAAGTTGGCTACAGTTACAGAATCAATATGATTTATCTCGGGTTGTGGCGAGGGTTGGTAACCTTGAAGTAAAACGCTATGCTGCCTGATCTGAAGCCCCATCTTGTGCCAAAGCCAAACGTGAGTTACCCCACCATTTGGTGCTCCTTGACCGCTACTTTCTGCTTCCCTTCGCAGTAGCGTTTGGCTTTTTATCTTGCTGTGCTTCAACGTAGGCGCGCAACACGGCATTCATGCGCGTTTGGTAGCCTTGTCCCTTATTGCGAAAGAACTCAACGACTTCTTTGTCCACTCGCAAAGTGATACGTTCCTTTGCTTCGGGCATGACTACACGTGCATTGCGCCAAAATTCCTCATCTAACTCAGGAATGTCGGAATAATCAATCGCCTCATCAGGCATCTCTGCGAATTCTTTAGCGGCTAGAGGCTTTTTGTTTTTGTCAATCAGAAAGCGCGTCGCTGGATCATGAAAAAGCGCGTCACTTGGGTTGGAAAAGAACAAAAGTGATCATCAAAAAGCGCGTCAGAAGATGGGCTATGCCCCACTACGTGATCGGTGACGCGCGTCACACGGGTGGGGTATCTGCGGGGGCTGCAGCCCCCG
>JBBQIG010000159.1:0-9331 GCA_038324715.1 Anaerolineae bacterium
TACCAAACTGTCTGTCTTGTCTGCAAAGAACCCGCCTCCTGGCGGGTTCTTTGCGTCCAGAAACTTTTCTTTGGCTTAATTTTGTAGGGGAAGACAGGATTGAAGTGTAAACAGCGCAAAGCTGTTATTTTTGGGAGTAGATACGAGTAAAAAGGGGAAGTCTGTCATTTTGCATAGACTGTTGTGAATCTCAACCCCGTCTTGTACTAACTCGTGTGGAAATGAAGTAGCTCATAGCTCGCAAATGATATGCCAAGAAGCGGCAAATGAAAAGTGAGCCGGTTGAAGATCAAGCAGGGCGCATCTACCGAAAGGTAGTGCGCCCTGCTTAGTGGTTCGCGCCAGCTATTCCATTGTGTAGATCAAGAACTTGCAAAAGCTCAAAAACCTTGACTTATTAAAAACCTTGGCTTATCAGATAGCGACGGCTGATTTGGGCGCTTAGTAATGCGCTTGATTGCTGTGTAACATCGGTTTCTGCAATGAGCCAGCCACTATAGTTTACACTATCCAAGATTCTAAAGATTGCCGGAAAATCGACAAAACCTTGGCCCAGTTCGGTAAAAACACCTTGCTCACTAAAGGTAGCGTAATCCCAGTTCTTTTCGCGACCTTCTGCTAACACCTGTGGATCGATGTCTTTAAGGTGCATACTCTTGATGATAGGTGCATATTCGCGGCAGAATGAGGTTGTATCTACACCCGCCCAAGCCAAATGGCCGGTGTCTGGCCCCATGAATACCTTGTCATGATCGACCATATCCCACAACTGGTCGATCTCGAGCTTGGTCTCAATCACGCTCCCCACATGATTGTGGAAGCAAGAACTTACCCCTCGCTCCAGGGTAATGGCTCCCACCTGATTCAGCACCTTTGCAAACTGTTGATACTCTTCGCGCGTCATGCTGTCGTCGGGCTGAACATGCCCAGAGACTTGGCGACGCGTTAAGCCACGTGAGGTCACATAGTTTTCAAAGCCTCCCGCCGCAACAAACAGCTCAGTGCAACCCGCAGCTTGGGCAAAGTCTGCATAGCGCTCCGCGCGTGCCAAAATATCCGCTTCTTGCTCCTTGCGCCAAAAATCGGCTCCTAAATAACCAGGAGCCGGTCTAAGATCAACTTGCTCAAAGCGTGCCAATGTCTCGGCTACGCTTTCATTCGCACGTGGCCCAGCCGGTGCACCGTCATATCCTGCCAGCGCAATCTCCGCCAGTACGCGCGTTTCATCCATGTTCTTCCAAGTAATCTGCCCGCAGCCAATCCAAATTTTTCTCATGTCTCAAAATGCCTTCTGTCGTCTAAAGCGTTGCCAAGTCCTAGACTTGTGTCGTGTCATTCCGTGCGTTTGATCGTGAAAGTAATCCATTGCACTCGCAAGGTTTTACTCGTATTTGTGTATCTTTATGTATACAATGTATTGGCCGAAAAAAAACTGACAAATGACTGTCTGTCGTTAGACTATTTGTTCTGGATACTCTATGTCCTACTTTTGTCATAGCTACTAATTGAGACTTCTTCTCATTATTTAACCTTTTGCAACACAAGTATGATACAATTACCGATACGTTGTGTGCAGCCGCGCCAGTTGTTTTTCGTGTGGCATAGTCTATAAAATGCATTATCAAGTGATTTTTCTTGACAATATTTTCTAGTCGATATGTAGTTGAGAACTATCCTTCTCGAGTCAGAAGATGGGTTGCTTGCTTCTTAGATTATAGCAAGGCTATAGATTTAGCGTATAGATGGCGTCGCAGGGGCTTGTGGGTTCTGTTACGCGCAGAAGTAAGCCAGATGAAGTACAAGGAAATTATTCATGTTCGACCTTTTTCCACGACCTGTATTACATGATGCCACTGCTCCAGCTTTGGAGCTGGAAGGCGTGACTGCGCGCTATGATGGCACGCTTGCTTTGGACAACGTATCGTTGAGCGTACGGCGTGGCGACCAGGTTGCCGTGGTGGGGCCTAATGGTGCTGGCAAAAGCACACTTTTTAATATCATTACAGGAATACTTAAGCCTCAACAAGGCACTGTTCGCATTGCTGGTAGTGGACCCGACGGTCACATCTGTGTTGGCTATGTTCCCCAACGTAATCGCATCGATTGGCGTTTTCCTGTGACGGTTGCCGATGTGGTGATGATGGGGCGTGTGGGCAAGGTCGGCATGTTGCGCCGTCCGGGTAAGCGCGACCGTCAGCTTGTGGAAGATGCACTGAGCGAGGTGGATATGCTTCCTTTTGCGCGCCGGCAGATTGGCGAGCTTTCGGGCGGGCAGCAGCAACGAGTCTTTTTGGCACGAGTGCTGGCTCAAGAGGCGGAATTACTGCTTTTGGACGAGCCTTTGGCTGGTTTGGATATTCCTAGCCAAGAAGCTATCCTGCGCATTCTGTCGCAGATGCGTGCCGCAAGACTTACACTTTTGATTGCTACGCATGATCTCAACCAAGCCGCCGAGCAATTTGACCAGATGATCCTGCTCAACCGGCGCGTTGTGGCCTATGGCCCTGCAGCGCAAGTGTTGACCACAGAAAATCTAGCCCGCGCCTATGGCGGGCAACTGCATGTATTGCATACACTCACGGGTGATGTAGTTGTCACCGATTCGTGCTGTGGTGGGGGCGAACCTCCCGTAGCCCAACTGGTGGGGACGAGCGAGGGGACGACCGACAGGGTGGCATCTTCGTAAGGTTTATTGAGACGCCTTTTGGAATATCTAATTGAGGCACAAACTCAATAGATTGCAGAGCTGAGATTACAGAGAAGTGATTGCAAGAAGGGGCAGCAATGTTGGATTGGTTAATTGAGCCGCTGGGCTATGGCTTTATGTGGCGCGGGCTGTTGGCTGCGGTGATGGTTGGCACGATCTGCTCGGTGCTGGGAACCTATGTGATCTTGCAAGGCATGGCCTTTTTTGGCGATGCCCTGGCGCATACAATTTTGCCTGGTGTGGTGATTGCCTATCTCGTAGGATGGCCTTTGGCCGTGGGCGCGCTGATCTTTGGTGTGCTCAGTGCAATTGGCATTGGTGCGCTCAGTCAACGCGGCGAGGTGCGTGAAGATACAGCCATCGGTGTTATTTTTGCCGGGAGTTTTGCGTTGGGGGTTGCCATGCTCAGTACAGTGCGCTCTTATGCTGTGGATTTGGCGCATATTCTCTTTGGCGATGTACTCGGCGTCTCTCCCACGGATCTGTGGGTAACGGCAGGCTTGGGTGCAGTGGTGCTGCTGTTGGTCTATTTCTTTTATAAAGAGTTTTTGGTTATGGCTTTTGATCCAACGCTGGCTGTGGTGTTGCGACTTCCTGTGAAGACATTGCGCTATCTGTTGTTGATTATGATTGCAGTGACCATTGTGATTTCATTGCAGACGGTGGGGATGGCGCTGATGCTGGCTATGTTGGTGACACCTGCCGCCGCGGCTCAATTGCTCACTCGTCGCTTGCCCACGATGATGGCAACCGCCGCGGGGATCGGCGCGCTCTCCAATGTAACTGGCCTTTATATCAGTTATTACATTAATATCGCCTCTGGACCCGCGATGGTGCTGGTAGCGACAGCGGTCTTTGCTCTCACCTTTCTTTTTGCCCCCGCTCGTGGTTTGGTTTGGCGGCGGCTGGCACTGCAAACTGCGTGATGCGGCCCAGGATGCAACAAATTAGATACAACAACGTGATAAGAAGAGTGCGTGAGTAGTCTCATCCCCTTCTCTTTGCTATAATTTCCCCATCTACTTCCACATTCAAAAAATATGGGAATGATTTTACGCATCCAAACAGTGAGCCGCTGGAGTGCACTCGCCCCGACCCTCATCTGAACATCTTTATCTTTTTAACCCTTTTAATCTGTATCTCTCAAATGTGTCTCTCAAAATGACTCGAAGGAATCTCTATGTCTATTAAAGCCGACCATTGGATCCGGCGCATGGCGCGCGAACAGAACATGATTGAGCCATTTGAAGAACGGCAGGTGAGCCAAGGCACGATCTCCTTTGGCTTAAGCAGCTTTGGCTATGATATTCGCGTTGCTGATGAATTTCGCATCTTCACAGCCGCTACCGGGCGGCTGACTGTGGTTGATCCCAAGGCAATTGATGAAAGCGCAATGGCCTTCTATCAGGGTGAAGTTTGCATCATTCCACCCAATAGCTTTGCCCTGGCGCGCACGGTGGAGTACTTTCGCATCCCGCGCAACGTCATTACTCTATGCGTGGGTAAATCTACCTATGCCCGCTGTGGAATCATTGTCAATGTGACTCCATTTGAACCGGCGTGGGAAGGATTTGTCACGTTGGAAATCTCCAACACAACGCCCTTGCCTGCCAAGATTTACGCCAACGAGGGCATTGCCCAAGTGCTCTTTTTTGAGGGGGAGGAACCAGAAATCTCCTATGCCGATCGCCAGGGCAAGTATCAAGGGCAAACTGGCATTACGCTGCCGCGTATGAAGAGCTAGGCTCTGCCTGTAGTGTACTACTGTGATTGAATTGTTATTACGTGGTTTCTGCTTCTGAGAGCGCTCTAGGCTCGCTTACTGTGCTGGTGCAATCTCAGGAGTGAGAGTTGGTGTAACCGTGGGTAATGGGGACAACGCTGTCTCTGTTGGCGTCATCGTAATTGTTGGCATTGGAACCTGCATAAGCAAGGGCGTCGGGGTCAGTGTGGCGGTTAGGGTGTTTGTGAATGTAAAGGGGGTATGCATTTGATCTGGTGTCAACGAGCGATCCTGGCTTGGATTCGATTGTGTCGTCGCAGCCAACGCCAACTCTGGCTCTTTCGCTGGGGATGGCGCATTCTCCGCTTCGCTACCCTCCGCATTGGCTTGCCCACCTTGCGCTTCGTCATCTTCCACTATACGTGGCACCAGACCTACCAGCGGGGGCGTCACCGTGGAGGAGGCATCCGGCAAAAGGCTCACCGCCTCTGGCGTAACTTCCTCTAGATTTTCTCTATCCACAAACTCTTCTGTCGCATCGGGTGTTGGTGTATCTTCGTCACTTAACGGCAGACTTAAGTCTGGCTCCGTAGTTGCCTCGTCTTCTAATTCCGGTGTTGGTTCCTCTGTTGGTTCTGGTGCCGGTTCCTCTGGTGCTGATTCCGGGATAGACTCTGATCCACCTGGGGGAGGGGCGCTATATTCTTCAGTTGGCTCAGTCTCAATGCCAGCCGGTGTCACAGTTGGTTCTTCTGTTATCTCAGGTGTGGCCTCAGATGTGGACGTAGCCTCTGCGGTTGGTTCAACAGTCGCTTCTATCGTTGGCTCTTCGGTGGGATTCTCTGTCGGATCCACTGTGGGCGCGGCCGTTGGTTCGGCTGTCGGTACAACAGTCGCTTCCGGTGTGGGTTCATCTGTGGGCGTTGCCGTCGGCTCTACCGTTGGTTCTATCGTTGGTTCCTCTGTCGGTTCGGCTGTTGGCTCCTCTACCGGCTCAAGAGTCGGTGTGACAGTCGGTGTACTTGTTGCTGTCTCCGTTGGTGCAATCGGCGTAGCTGTTGGTTCAATTGTCGGTGCAACAGTTGACGTGGCAGTCGGCTCTACCGTTGGTACAATCGGCGTAGCTGTCGGTTCGTCTGTTGGTTCAAGAGTCGGTGTGACAGTCGGTACACTTGTTGCGGTCTCTGTTGGTTCAATTGTCGATACACTCGTTGATGTACTCGTTGGCCTACTTGTCGGTGTACGCGTTGGTGCAACGGTTGGCGCGACAGTCGGGGTAGCCGCAGGCCTAGTCGGCGTAGCCGTTGCCCCTGGTACTGGTGTGGCGCTAGGAGGTAGAGGCGCGTCGGCTTGTGTCGTCCAAGTGGGCGTTGGTAAAGTAGTCTGCCCCCCGGTAGGGGTTAATGTCGGTATCGCAAGAGGCGTCAACGGAGTGGCTAACGCCGTCTTTGTAGGTATCGTTGTTTGGTTAGGCACTAACGTTGCTGTGACTGACGTTGCTGTCGCCGTGGCTCGAGTAGGTGCCACAGTTGGCACATTAGTTTCTGTGACTTCCACATCTTCCTCTGCGACTGTAGGCGCAACTATTGTAGGTGCAACTATAGAGGCACCCGTTGGCACAGAGGTGGAGGTCGGTCGCGGTGTTGCCGTTGTCTCTGCGGTCGCGGTCGGTGAAGGAGTCGGTGTCACCGTTGCTGTTTCTGTTTCGGTCGCAAGCAAAGGGAGCACAGTGGGGGGTGTGCGTGCTGAATCCAACGCGGTAGTGACAGCGGCTGTTGTTTCTGCCAGCAGTTGCGTAGTTTGGCTTTCATCTGCGGCTTGTGCTTCTAGTGCATCTAGCTCTTGCCGCCAATCCAAAAGGAAGCGGGCGCGTTCACTGGTGGGCAGATCATTCACTGCCATCAGCGCAGCATTGATATTCTCGTTGATTTCCGCAAGCAATTCGGGATCAACAGTTTCCCCTTGTGCTTCCAGCGTAACCGCCTCACCCAGCCGGCGGACGACCTGTTCGGCATACCAAGTGGCTTCATCTCCCGCTGTACTGAGAATGAGCCGCTGGAGAGATTCTCCTGTGCGCTTGAGCGTATAGAGCGAATCACCCGGTAAGCTACCGCTGTTGCTGGCTGCTATTACGACCACCAGCAATGCCACTGCCGCCACGGCAAGCCCACTCAGGATAGAGGGCAACAAGAAGTTGCGGCGACGTTCTGCGGTGCCTCTGGGAGATAGATCGGGCGTGATGGGGCCGCTGCGTAGCGGATTATTTGGCGTCGATTCTCCAATGTCGGGCGTCGCTAGCGTTTCGCCAGGAAAGCCAGTTTCAGCCTCAACTTCTCCCTCTCCCTCATCTTGTCCCCATCCCTCTGTGGCTTGCTCAGAAGATCTTGCGTCAAGCTCAGGTGGCAGCGCCACACCTGTAAGCTGCACCGATTCTGTGGGGTGCGTGCCATCAACAGGTTGGCTCGTCGAAGCTTGGGGTGAAGTTGAATTAGACGAAGCCGCTTTTAGCGCGGCTGCTCGTTGCGCCGCTTCGAATAAGGCGCGCCGTCCTGCCACAAAAGCTACACCTGACATGGTGGGCTTGGGGGTGCTACGCAACATGACCACTGCCTTGAGCAGGGGTTCCAAGTCGGCAGCATACTCAGGATAACGCGCGGCGACCTGCGTTGGCTCCTCGCCTGCTTCAACCGCGGTAATACAAATTGTCAGAATTTCTTCAGGTACCATGTGCTCCTACATCTTCAGATGACGACGGAGAGTTTCCAGAGCCCGGTGTTGGAGCGCTTTGATAGCTCCTTCGCTCTTTTGCATGATCTGGGCGGTTTCCGCAATGCTCAATCCCTCTATAAATCGCAGCACGATTACTTCCCGTTGTTGATCATTAAGAACATGAAGCATATCCAAGACTCGTTGGAAATCTAAGCGATCCTCAACTGCATCCATTGTGTGTTCGCTGGTCACTTGGGCTGCATGTTCGAGGGGAAATTCCTGCGTTCGTTTGTGACTGCGTAGCACATCGACCATTTTGTTGTGCGCCAGGCGATAGAGCCAAGCGGAAAAGATCGCCACATTATCCTGTGGGCCGATCCGGAAAATAGTAACCTTTTCCATTAGACGTAAAAAAACCTGTGACGTGATGTCTTCGGCCAAATCTGGGTCGCTAATGCGCGCCAGCAAATACCGAAAGACTCGATCGACGAAGAGCAGATAGAGTCCGTCAAATGCTGTTGGATCGCAATCGTCCTGCGCTCGTTGCAGCAAATTGACCAAGATGGTCTCTTCGACAGAATCACCGCGTTGGATCTGGACCATACTTTAATACTTACGTCACTAGAAATACGATAGATGGATAAAAGAAGATACGACCGGGGCAATTAAGTGAGATTTGCACATCTCTAATTGCCCATAACCGTGCCATACAGTCTCAACCTACTATTTTGCCCCATAGTCTTGGACCATAATAGTCTTCAAACAGAGTGCTCGGTTATTTGCTCTTACTGCCGTTACTGCCACTATTCCCACTACTATTCCCACCACTGTTCCCGCTGAGGCGTGACAGAAGGTTCTGCCAAGCGGTAGTCTGAAGCGCTTCGGGCGCAACAAGGGGCGTGTCTGCCTCAATTTTGAAGAGGATGTTTAGCCGATCCTCTACATATTTCGCGCCATCAATCTCCAGCTTGGCAAGACCCAGTGGCAACGATATGTTGCGTTTCCAATTGCCGATTCGCACAATCAGTTCATCAAAGACGCTGCGATGCAGGTTGACTTGCTCGCGCTCTACCAGGGGCAACGGAATACTCAATACATAATGCTCATCTTGGCGGAAGATCTCTTGCGGCTTGCCACTGTAGAAGTGGCGTGTTGGATCGCCTTCGCCCCCTTGCTCGCCAACTTCGCCAAAGAGCGTCTGCGACATGCGCTTGAGCATCTCTATCCCCGTTACTTCCTGGGGAAAGAAGGGTACTTCAAAAATAGGTAGTGGCTCAAAAGATTCGCGCACCAATTCAAGATTTTGCTTTTGTGCGCTCTTCCAAATGTCCAAATAACTATCGACTAGCTCTTTGGGAAAGACACGGTTGCAGACAACTGCATCCACAGGATAGCCATAGAGATTGAGATACGTATAGGCGAGTTGGGATTACTTCACCACCATCTTTTCTGGATTTAGCACCAGGCGCATACTGCTAACCTGTGGATCACTCAGCAACTCGTTCATGCGTGCCAGATAGCCCACCAACTCTTCGATGGACTCAAAGAGATCATCATCGGGCATGGGAATGTCACTCATGCGCCGCATCAGCGGGCGGGCAATTGCCATGGTCTTGCGCTGTAAGGGAAATATTTTCTCAATGTACCAGCGCGCCATATCAGGAAAACTGAGCAGTTGCAGCGTCGATCCCGTGGGGGCCGCATCAATGATAATTACATCATAGTCTCCGCTGTCAGCTAAGTAAGTAATCTGCATCAAACAAGCTAATTCTTCCATCCCCGGCAGCACCGATGTTTCCTCGGCAACCAGTTCATCCATGCCGCGCCACGAAAAGAGGGCATTGAGATAGCCTTGCACCTTACCCCAATATTTGTCCATTTGGTTGAGCAGGTCAATTTCTTGTCCCCATAGATTGGGAGCAAGTTCGGTTAGCTCATTGCCAATCTGGCGGTCGAAACTATCTCCCAAGCTGTGAGCCGGGTCTGTGCTAACCACGACTGTACGATAGCCTAATTCGGCGCAACGTAGCGCTGTGGCGGCACTGGTGCTGGTCTTTCCCACGCCACCTTTTCCGGTATACAACAAAATCCGCATATATTCCTCAACGATTCAGCCTGCATAGATCTAAAGTGATCCATGTAGGCATCCAAGATACAAGTCGAGATACAAGTTCAGATACAAGTCCAGATAG
>JBBQIG010000160.1:0-9320 GCA_038324715.1 Anaerolineae bacterium
AGCAGGGCGCCGGCCTTCTCTTCGTCAATGTCTAGGCCAAGCCCTGGTCGCTCATTGGGATAGAGATACCCCCCTTCTAGCAGAGCGTGATTTGGGAAGACTTCTAGTTCTTCTTGGCGGAAGTGATTTTCCTCTTGAATGCCAAAGCTGTAGCTTGCCATGTCCAAATGTACCGCGGCCATTTGGTTGACAGGATCGTTGTCGCCGCCTTCTTGCCATGCGGTATGCACGCCAAAGAATTCGCAGAAGGTGGCAATCTTGCGGCATGGGGTAATGCCGCCACCCTTGGAGACACGGATGCGGATGAAGTCGATCAGACGCTCGGTGACGAGGGGCATCCACTCGTGGGGGTTGATAAAGAGTTCACCCATTGCCTGGGGTGTTGAGCACTGCTGGCGAACATTGCGATACCAGCCGACTTGCTCTGGAGACAAAAGATCTTCCAGGAAGAAGAGGCGGTAGGGTTCGAGAAGCTTTGCCAGCGTGACCGCGTTGTGGGGAAGCAGATGCTCGTGAACGTCATGAGTGAGCTTGACCCCAAAGCCTAGCTTTTCGCGCAGATAGGCGAACATTTTGGGTAGATTTTCCAGGTAGGCTTCGTCGTCAAAGGCACTGGTCTGGGGCCAAGCGTTTTTGGGGCGTTTGGCTTCTGCCGCGGGTATGAAGCCGCCGCCGCCATAAGGGCCAAGCTGGCAGCGGATGACGGAATAGCCTTCTTCGCTGTAGCGCGTTACATCGTCTACTAGCTCCTCGAGTGTGTCACCAGAGGCATGGGCATAACAGGGTACGGCAGAGCGGCAAGGGCCGCCCAAAAGTTGGTTGACAGACATGCCAGCTTCTTTGCCTTTGATGTCCCACAAGGCCATGTCGATGCCTGCGAGTGCCGTGTTTAAGATCGAACCGTTGCGCCAGTAACCAGAGGTGTAGACGGTTTGCCAGTTGTCCTCAATGTGCCCGGCCTCACGACCGATGAGTTTGGGCGCAATGGCCTCGACCGCGGCCATGACTGTTTTGGCGTGGTAGTGATCACTGGCTGATCCAATGCCATAGAGACCGGGCTGATCGGTCTCGACTTTGACGATGACCCATGTTCCGGCGGCACGGGTGCGGATGCAACGAATGTTGGTGATTTTTGCCATGCTAAGTTTGCTTTCTATGCTCGTGCCTATTTACAAGTGAGCGTTTAGCTGGGTAGAAGGTTAACCTTAATGAACAGCCGTAGGAAGCTCGGCGAACCAAGAGCGCAGCACTTGGGCATGTTGAGGTAGCGCGATTTCTGGGTCTTCAATCTCTGGGTGCCACTTCTTTTCCCATTCCGCAGCGATATAGCCTTGGTAGCCTTCGCGATCGAGCAGCTTGATCACGTCGTGGCAAGGCACTTCGCCTTCGCCAAGTAGCACCAATTGCCATGTGTCATCGGGGCGACGGATGCCGTCCTTGATGTGGACATGTTTGACGCGAGGGCCAAGAAGCCGCCAGGTGGTTTCGATATCTTCACCCATGCGAAATGGATGATGGACATCCCAGATTGCGCCGACGCTTTGGCTTTCGACTTTGGCTAAGGTTGCTGCTACATCTGCCCCTTTGCAGAAGGCGTCATGAGTCTCCAGGGCAATGGATACACCTAGGCGTTCGGCAGTTGGGGCTGCGGCATTGAGCGCATCGGCAACGTAGTCAATCGCCTGTTGCATCGAAATGGTGATCTGCCCTGGTGAGCCAAAGGTGCGAACGAGGGGTACTTCCAGGTCGGCAGCTAGTTCCAAGTATTGAATTAACTGATCGACATTTGCCTGTCGTTCTTCGGCATCAGGAAAGGCAAAGCGGGTTGATGCACCGAGGCCGATGATGCCAATTTGGTTTTTGGCGAGGATGCGGCGAATGTCGTTACGCTCGGCTTGGCTGAGGTCGGCAGGGATAATGTCGCCATTATACAAGCGGACTTCCAGCGCCTGATAACCATACTTTGCTGCCCATTCCGCTGCCTCTTCAAAGCTCCAACTGGGGCATCCAAGGGTGCTAAATGCAAGTGGAAAGCGATCTTGTGCCATTTTGAGAGTTCCTCTCTTCTTTGAATGCATAATTTGAACTAGGCTGCCGATGAAGCCTCAAGGGTTTGATCTGTGGATAGCGGCTCTTGCCAAAAATCTTCCAGAGTGTCACGCGGCACCCAATCGAGCAGGGTGCGCGCTTTGCTGAAATCATAGCGACCGTGGGGGAGGTCGGCGCTGATGTTGACCATCTCGAAGGGAGTTGGCAGCGACGTTACTTCCAAGGCACGGCGTAGGGCGCGGCCTGTGTCCGGCCAAGAGATCATGAAAGGCCAAGGCGGAACGGGCATACTCGGGTTGTAGAGCATCATAAAGAGCAATGCGGGTACTTCCAGCCCGTAGTAGTCTGCAAAGACGCGGCAGATCTCTGTACCCAAATATTTAGAGTGAATGTAGAGGTGGTCATAGGGCCGCGGCGGTGCATCTACATGGAGATCATAGTCCCCTGAATGGTCACCGATGCCCTTGACATGTTGCACAAGCGGGCCTGTATGCACGACGCGTCGTATGTTGTGGGCAACGGCGGCGCTCATGACATTGTAGGCACCAATTGTATTGACCAGGAAGGCATCCACGGGATGCGGGCGTACCACCGTACAGTTGATGATGGCGTCCACACCTTCGGCTGCATCCAGCACTTGCGCTGGGTCTCGTACATCGACGAGCAGGCTTTCGTGAGGCTCGTCGAGCGGGATGGGTAGGGGCGCACCGGGTGATTGGGGTTTGGCTTCGGCGGCGATTTCTGTAAGTGAGCGCAAGTCAGTCACACGCAACTGGTAGGAAGATGATAATTCTTGCGCTGTGACTGCGCCCATTGGTCCACCCGCACCGAAAATGACGACGCGATGGATGGGGCGCGAGGGGATTTGCTTGGGAGCAAGAATTTCGCGCCAGGGACGGGTGTCTAGCTGTTCTGATGAGTCGTGAACTGTTGACCACTGTTCACGAAAGTCATGGGTGGGTTGATAGCCAAAGTCTTCGTTTGCGCTCACGGCGTGGCTAAGGCGAATTTTGGCGCGCGGACCTGGAGCCATGATGTGAAAGACCGACCAGCTAGGCTGGTGCGGTGGCTGGTAGCGCAGTGCCGCGTGGATGGCAAGAACAGCATCGTCGATGTGCACCCAGCGCGGGTCAAAGGGTATTGTACTCGCTTGGGCATCGTCCACAATTTCGCCAAAGCGCAGACAGATGGCATCGATTTCGCCGCCTCTTATATTTTCCCGTAAGGATAATTCAGCCAGCCAGGGGCAGAGATCCCTAATTTCGGGGGTGGGACGGGGTCGCCAAACTTCGTTGACTTGCCAGTGGGCGGGGAGGCGGGCGAAGAGGTTAAGCGTGCTGGCGAGAATGATGCGCTCAATGCCAGCCTCACACGCGGCGTTGACGAGCACAAAAGAGCCGCGCGTCGCGTCATCTAATGCCGCGATCGGGTCGCTCTCGTCTGGTCGCCCTGGCAGATAGGGGGCAAGATGCAAGATTGCGTCAATGCCACTAAGCGCATTGGCAATAGATGCTGGATCGCACGGGTCGCCCGTGCTTTGCTCTATGCCTTTATCTCCACCTCGATCTACAGCTTCATCGACAGGGGTTGAGAAGGCTCGATCGAAGAGTCGAATGGTGATATCGGGCGCAAGCGCTGTGGCAAAACGACGGGCAAGTGTGCTGTCGCCGCCTGTGATTAGTAGGTGCATGGCAGATTCCTCACCGCAAATTGTGAACCGTAAATTGTGATCTAAGGATTGTGACTGGCTTCTCATGCAAATTCGCGCGAGAGGGGAGCCAAGCGGTGGCACTCCTCTTGCAGCCACATGGTGCGGCGAACGCTTTCTGGTGTAACGGCTAGCGGTGCGCCATCACGGATGGTGGCGTAAAGATCATGATAGAAGCGACGGTAGGCTTCGGCAGTATCCTCTGTAAGTTCCCAACTATCCTCGTGCCACGGCAATGAATCCTGGTTGTAACTGCGGTCAGGCGTGGGGCGCAGATCTAGCGTGCGTGGTGAGAGTTCGTCGGGCACAATCCACTTCCATTGCAGTGACTTCGTGCTGCCACTGAGACCTCCTTGCGTCCCCAGTAGATGCCAAGTGGGTGGGGGAAAGGGATCGCAACTGCTGATCTCAATATCGATGGTGGGTGAATTGTCAGCTTTGAAGACGAGTTTAACATGGTCATCGGCGTCGCCGAGCGTGAGCGTGCGATCCAGATGGCAGAAGACTTCGGGCGTGGCAGGTCCGAAGAGTTGTAACGCCAGGTCTAGAAAATGTGCGCCTGTGTTGTTGAGGCTGCCTCCACCAAATTTCTGCAAAGTCTGCCAATCCCAGCGACGGGTGAATTTGGATTCAGCGATGCGAATTTCGACGATGCGGCCTAAGAGACCGGAATTGATGATCTCGCGCACCTTAACGAAGTCCGGATTGTAGCGGCGTTGTTGGAACACGGTGAAGATGCGGTCACTGGCGGCAGCCGCGGCAACCATTGCATCTGCTTCGTCCATTGAAGTTGCCATTGGCTTTTCGCAGACGACGTGCTTGTTGGCTTTGAGTGCTGCAATAGAAGAAGGGGCGTGGAGAAAGCTCGGCAAGGAAACGATGATAAGTTCGACCGCGGGATCTGCCAACAATTCATCAAAGGCGAGATAGGCTTGACAATCGAAACGTTCAACGGCTTCGGCTCGGCGGCTGGCATCTTCATCTGTGACGGCAACGATTTGGTATTTGTCGGTGAGGGGCGCAAGCAGGTGGGCATGGATGGCCCAACCACTGCGACCAAGTCCTGCTATGCCAACACGAATTGGGTCTTGGGGCATGTTCTAGTGCTTTCTAGATGCGGGAGAGGGCGCAGCGCATAGATGCTGCCCGTTTATTATACAAGTAGCGTTGTGAGAAGCAAGCTTGGCGGGGTGTGAGTGAGCAGGATCGGAGGTTCTTACTGTAACCTTTCCTAAAGTCAGTGTTCCTAAAGCCAGTGTTCCTAAAGCCACTGTTGCTGCTTCTGTTGCGCGACTGGAGTTGGCAACAAGTTCGGTGATTGCTCGGTGAAGCTAGCGTTACGAGTTTGCCCTGATCTCTTAGCGCGTAACGATTGACAAAGCAGACCAATACCATTAGAGTGAACAACCACGATCCGCTCCCAAAAGGCCAGATTTCTATTTGGTGCTAGCCACAATCTACAGACTCATCCGTTACCCACGCGCACACGTTATTCACGTTGTTTTCTTGCAAACAGTATTCTAAATGATATGAGGCTTTGTCTATGGAACCTGAATTGATTGCTAATTACGAATGTGTTACAGGCGAAGGCCCGCTTTGGCATCCACAAGAGCAAAAGCTCTATTGGGCCGATATTCCGATGGGTCGTCTATTTCGTTATGACCCGAAGACGGGTGAGCATGAACAGTTTTTCGAGGGTGAGGCCGTGGGAGGGTTTACCTTCCAGGATGATGGTTCACTCCTGCTGTTTATGGCGCGCGGTGCGGTGAAGATCCTGCGTGATGGCGAGTTAGAGACCATTTTGGAGGATATTCCTGACGAGCGAGAGACGCGTTTCAATGATGTATTTGCTGATCCTGAAGGGCGTGTTTTTTGCGGAACGATGCCGACCAGTGACCGCAAGGGGCGGCTCTACCGGCTTGATCCTGACCGCACGTTGACCTTGTTGTTGGAAGGGATTGGCTGCTCTAACGGCATGGGGTTGACGCTGGATCGCAAGCAGCTTTATTACACGGATACTACCGCCAAGCAGATCTATCTCTTTGACTATGATCAAGCAACTGGGGCGATTACCAACCAGCGCGTTTTTGTGGATTCTAACGATGAAGACGGGATGCCTGATGGAATGACGGTTGACGCAGCTGGCAACGTCTGGTCGGCGCGCTGGGATGGCTACCGGTTAACGCAATATTCCCCGGAGGGCAAGGAACTTCAGCGCATAAAGTTTCCAACCAAGAAGGTTTCTAGCGTGATCTTTGGCGGTCCAGAGTACAAGGATATGTATGTGACCACGGCTGGCGGAAACAATAAAGAAGAAAATGGCGCAACCGCGGGGGCACTCTATCGATTGCGTTTGGGAATTCAGGGGCTACCTGAGTATCCGTCGCGTATTCGTTAAAGAAGGTTCGTTAAAGAAAGATGGTTAGCAAAGTGCGCTCTACGCAGGCGCTTTAGCATAGGGGGGATGGATTGATGGAATTGCAATTGGCGTATGGTCGGCATGGTCTGCCTGTGAACCTGCCCGAAGGATGTGATGTGGTGACGTCGCGCTTTGTGCCGGGGCTTGCCGACGAGGTGGTTGCCTTGCAGCAGGCACTGCGCCAGCCTATCGGTACTTCCCCTTTGGCGGAGAAGGTGCGTCCCGGTGACAAGGTTGTCATTGTTCACAGCGACATTACACGGGCGACACCGAATGACCGCATCTTGCCGGTGATTTTAGCCGAGCTTGAGCAGGCGGGAATTGCACGTAAGAATATCACCTTGTTGAACGCTCTAGGTACACATCGACCTCAAACTGAAGCGGAACTGCGGTTGATGCTGGGCGACCGGATTGTGGACGAGTATAGGTGCCTGCAACACGATGCGTTTGATGATAGTATCTTGGTGCCGTTGGGGAACACCAAGTTGGGGCATCCTGTACGTATCAATCGCCACTATCTTGAGGCGGACGTGCGTATTCTGACTGGATTCATCGAGCCACATTTCTTTGCTGGTTTTAGTGGTGGACCCAAGGGGGTGTTGCCTGCGCTGGCTGGGCAAGAGAGCGTTATTACAAACCATGGGCGCTCGATGATTGCGCACCATAACGCCGCGTGGGGGATTACGGAAGGTAATCCGATTTGGGAAGAGATGCGCGAGGCGGCTTTGATGACAGACCCGACTTTTCTGCTGAATGTGACGATGAATGTTGATAAGCAGATCACGGGCGTCTTTGCAGGAGATCTGCTGGCTGCTCATGCGGCTGGCTGTCAGTTTGTGCGCGAGCAGGCAATGGTGGCGGTGAATGAACCGTATGATGTGGTTGTGACCACCAATAGTGGCTATCCACTGGACCAGAACTTGTATCAGTGCGTGAAGGGCATGAGCGCAGCGCGCCAGATTGTGCGCGAAGGGGGGGCAATTGTCATGGCGGGTGCTTGCCAAGATGGGCTTCCAAGTCATGGTCGCTATGCTGAATTGCTCCAACAAGGGGGATCACCACAGGGGGTTCTGGACTTGTTGGCACAACCTGGATTTAGCGCCCAGGATCAGTGGCAAGTGCAGGTGCAAGCCATGATTCAACTTCATGCCGATGTCTATGTGTACAGTGATGGATTGAGTGACAGCCAGATCCGATCGGCACTTTTTCAGCCCTGTCGCAATATTGGCGCGACGGTGACGATGTTGCAGGAAGCTGGGGGTGACAATGCACGTGTCTGCGTGCTGCCGGAAGGTCCACAGACCGTTGCCTATCTTAAAGTGGCAAGTTAGCGGTGATTGAGGGTAATTCTGCAAGTAGTGCTGAGTGTGTAGACATAAAGCTGTAAATGGACTGCAATCGCTGTAGCATCAAGAGTGAATTAGTAATTGAGGAGGCAGGATGACGACGGACGACCTGGCGCACCTGCGCGAACGGGCGCGCTTTATTCGCACGGAGACCGTGCGGTTGATTACGATTGCCAAGAGTGGTCATTATACGTCGATTTTTTCGGCGGCGGAGATTTTGTCAGTACTCTACTACCATGTCATGCAGTTGCGCGATGATCCGCTTTGGCCCGATCGCGACCGGCTGATTTTGTCGAAGGGACATGTGGCAGTGGGGGTCTATCCTGTGCTGGCGGATAAGGGCTTTTTCCCTACCAGTTGGCTTGATAATTATGCGCGGCTGGGTTCGCCGTTGGGTGATCATCCCGATATGCGTAAGGTTCCGGGAATTGACTTTAGCTCAGGGTCGCTGGGGCATGGGTTGTCGATTGGCGTAGGAATGGCACTTGGGTTGAAGCGCAAGCAATCACCTGGGCGCGTTTTTGTGCTGCTGGGCGATGGCGAACTGAATGAGGGGCAAAATTGGGAAGCTGCGCAATCGGCGGCGCATTATCAACTGGGAAATCTGATTGGCATTGTGGATCGCAATACCATGGGGCTGGACGGGTTGACCGAAGAGACTATGAGCATTGAGCCATTGGCAGACAAGTGGCGGGCCTTTAAGTGGGATGTGCATGAGGTAGATGGTCATAGCCTTGCCGCGTTGGTGGAAACTTTTGATAACTTGCCTCGCAACAGTGAGCGTCCGCAGATGATCATTGCTCATACTGTGAAGGGCAAGGGTGTTAAGTATATGGAAGATTCTCGGTTGTGGCATTTGGGGCATTTGGCTGGGGCCGACGCCGAGGCAACGATTGAGGAGATATTGCAAAATGAACTCGGCTGAGATGACGTTGCAAGAAGGAGACTCGTGGCATCTGGGGATGTTGCGTACCCAGGCACATTCAGCAATTGCTGCGCGTGTCTTGGCTGATTTGGCTGATGGGGACGAGCGTATTGCTGTGTTGACCGCAGATTTGGGCTTTAGCAATCGTACGGTGGAGTTCTCCTATCGGCATCCAGAACGCTTCTTTAACATGGGAATTGCCGAACAGAATATGGTGAGCGTGGCGGCTGGATTGGCGACGATTGGCTACATTCCGTATGTGGCGACCTTTGCCAGCTTTCTCGGTCTGCTCTGTTGCGAACACATTCGCACAGACTTGGCCTATCCAAATCTGCCTGTGCGCCTATTGAGCCACCATGCCGGCATCTCGTTGGGCTATTATGGCACGTCGCATCATGCCACTGAAGACATTGGTATTATGCGGTCAATTGCCAATCTGAAGATTGTCTGTCCTGCGGATGCGTATAGTTTGGAAGAAGCGCTTAAGCAGACTGTTGATGTGGAAGGGCCGATCTATTTCCGCATGGGGCGTGGGCGCGAAGCAGATGCGTATGAAGCCGGTGAAGCCTGGGAATATGGCAAGGTGAGCGTGTTGCGCGAGGGGGGTGACGGCGTGATCTTTGCCAATGGCATTATGGTTACGGCTGCACGTGCGGCGGCGGCGACGCTTGCCACAGAGGGTATTAACATGACTGTGGCTGACCTTCACACGATCCAACCTTTTGACGTGGAAGGTGTGATGTCACTGATTGAAGGTAAGTCGCATATCTTTGTGGCAGAGGAACATAACACGCGTGGTGGTGTTGCCAGTGCCGTGGCGGATGCAATGGTGGATGCGCGGGTGAGTGGTCCCCAACTGGTGCGGATTGGTTT
>JBBQIG010000161.1:0-9313 GCA_038324715.1 Anaerolineae bacterium
TGGATCTCTAAAGTCCATCTGTAAGTAATACTCCATTTTCAGAATGAGAACTGCTGCGGACACTCTTTCTCGACGGCAAAAAAGACAATAAAAGAGAAGGCAACCGCATAAGTTGCCCTCTCTTGCATATCTCCACATCCACCCTACATCAGATACCCTACGTCAGTCCCGTAGCGGCTGATTCAGGGTGGACAGTGACCATTTGTCGGCTGCACACCCATTTTATCAGGTTGATTGGAGCCGTTTTCTTTTAGAAGATGTTTCAAGTCGGAGAACGCATCCAAAATCGGCAAACCGAGCGTAAACCAGTTCTTACATCAGCACAATTTCCACGCTCACCCCGGCTTCTTGGTCTACCACTTCCACCACCCTACCCCTGCTCCCCGCTTCAATGGCGGCTTCAACTTGATCAAGTTGCGCCTTTGCAGCCGCAGGTAGCCAATGCAAAAGCAACTGCACCAGCCCCACGGGCACTGTTACATTCATCTTTTGGCGATTAGAGCTAAGGTCGCTCACACGCACCTGAAGGGTACGCGAGCTATCAAAAACAGTCGCACGGGGCTTCTCTTCTGCCTCTTTGCGCCCGCCCAGTGCAGCCAGCAAGCGTGCGCCATCCTCGGCAGAGATTTTGCCCTGTTCAACCATACGCAAAATGGTCATCCGTTCAGCGCTACTCGCCATTCGACCCCCGTCCATCCATGACGCTTCTGATAAATTCGCTCATTCTCCCATCGCAGACAGCAACTTCTCTGCCTGCTCCACAGAAACCTTGCCCTCTTCCACCATACGCAGAATCAACATACGCTCCTCTGCCGAAACTGGTGCGCGCTTGGGTTTGGCAGCCACGGGTGGCGTGGGGGGCATGGGTGGCACTGGAGGGGTAGGCCGCACAGTCGGTACGTTGTACACGCCATGGCGACCCTCGCGCCTGACATGACGCTCATTCTGCCGCTCTGCCTGACGCTCTGCTCGACGCATTGCATCGGCGATCTTCTCTTCGGCTCGACGCATGGCACTTTGCACCTTCTGCTGAACTTTGGCAGCAATGGCATCACTGTTATCCAGTTGCGAAAAGCGCTCATTCAATTGATTGGTTAATGCTTCCATCTGTGCCTCCACCTGTTCAGCGACTTGTTGCGCCATTTCTGCGGCACGCTCAGAAAATTCGTTTTGGAACGAAAAATCGCCAGCAAAGTCCCATTCAGGGATACCTTCTTCGCCTGCGTCGCCCACCAACTTGACACGACCGCCTGCCGTCAAGTCCAGTCGCCCTTCTCCAGAGCCTAGGGTGAATTCAGTATGGCGTGTCTCCAAGTTCCCTTCAATATCCAGATTTTTGATCACAACGTCAATACCAGCCTGTAGCATCACCTTGGCTTGCAGTTCACTTGACACGCGGCAACGGATGTCACCACCCGCCTCAACAACAACCTGAGGCGTAATCAGGTCGGACAGATTCAAGCTGGCATTTCCTCCAACCTTGGCATTTAACTTGCCAGAGAGTTCGCTCACGCGCAGGTTGCCACCCGTCCGCTCAACAAAGAGATTGCCCTGAATCTCCGTGACGTGAGTATTGCCGCCAACCTTGTCAACCTTTACGTCACCACCGATCTCCTTCGCATTCAGATTGCCATTCACAGTGGCAACTGTCAGCGCCTGCGCTTCCTTAACAGTCAGGTTGCCGCGCACCCGATCCAATATAACGCGTCCCACTACTTCACTAACAGAGCAGTTCCCACCACATTGCTCTATCTGAAAATCGCCGCGCACCTCAGAGACGCTACAATTGCCATTCGCATTATTCACCGTTGCCGAGCCCGCGACTTCATTCAAGTGAAAGTCGCCATCTACCTTGCCGACAACGATAGTGCCAACTTCGGCAACGCGCAGATTGCCATGCACATGCTGCGCTTTCAGTTGCCCGCGCACCTCCAAGACCTGAACATTGCCGTGGATACTGCTCAACTTCACATTTGTAGCTGTTGGCACGAAGATTCGAGAGTCATTGCCATCCGTCAAAGTAACCTGATCACCCTCTTGCTTATAGCGGAAACTATCACCAGTGCCGCTGACCCAAATGCGCGATTCTCCCCATGCTTGCAACACCAGATTGCCATGCAGTTGCTCAATAATCAGATGGGGTGTGCTCCCAACTTCAAAATATTGTTCGGTACTCATTTCCATGCTCCTTTTTCGGCTTCTACTGGGACTTATATCACACCGCAGATCAAATATTCTTTAAGCATCCCCACCCTGGAGTTGGGCCATTGCGTCGTCAAAGGAGATGCTCCCTGCATCCAATTCACTCAGGATGGCACGGCGCGCATCTTCACTCACAGCCACTGGCTCTTCACGCCCTGGTTCATAGCCCATTGCGCGGATGATCTCATGCAAACGGCTGCGTAAGGTGGGGTAGGAAAGATTGAGTTCCCCTTCCATGCGTGAGAGCTTGCCTTCACAGCGCAAGAAGGTCTCAACAAAGTGCAGTTGATCGGGTGACAACTGTGCAAACGGCATCACCACCGCAAAGCGTCCCTCGACCGTAATATCACTCTCAGGCGAATAAAAACGGGTCACAACGATCTCGCCGCCATCAAATGGACTACGTGCAGGTAATAAATTCATCGTTAACTCCTTACTTCCATAATTGTTCAGCAATTTTCAAGCAACTATTTAGCTACTGCGCCGATAGAGACGACCGCCGATACGCATCCAACCAATCGCGCTGTCTGGTTCACGCACCACATCTATTGTTCCCTTCTTAGATGCGCCGTCTAGCACCATCAAGCGATTTTCGCCAATAACCCCTATTGTCATGGGAGGCGGCGATGGCTGAGGTGGCGTCTCGCGTGTGGGAAAGCCTCCCTTGTTGATCAGTTGCCCCACCAATCGCCCGCCCAATATTCCCAGATCTACCTCACTAAAAGCATTGCGGTAGACACCTACATATCGGGCCAAATCGCCGGGTGATGTTTCTTGCACCACGGGTTCAGGCTGCGTCAGCCCCAAGTAAAGATCGAGTGCCTTATCCGTAATTTCATTGGTCAAGGAACCACCCTGTTGGGCATTGGTAAAGACAGCAATGGCAAAGTTATGTGTAGGAACCAACATCAGGCGCGTAATCTGTCCCAGCGTGCCGCCCGAATGACTGACCAGTTGCACATCCTGCACTTGCCGCAATCCCCAGGTGAGACCCCAACTCTCCTCGCCCCAAATTGTGACTTGAGGAGTACGCATTGCCTTCACGCTTTCCGCATTGAGCACCGGCTGGCTTGCCACACTCAGATCACCCAAATGGAATTGAGCATAGCGCAACAGATCATGCACATCAGTGATCAGCCCACCGACAGCCCGCGTGGCACGGGAGAGGTGCCACGGGCGCAAGACCTTTGTCCCATCGGCAGTGACAACATGACCCGCAGCAAAGCGGTGAGTCATCACATCCGCAGGTTCCAAAAAGGAATGTTCCATCGCCAAGGGCGCTAAGACCTGGCTCTGCAAGGCCTTCTCATAACTCTGACCTGTGACCTTCTCAATCAAATGCCCCAAGAGGCCAAAACCCGCATTGTTATAAGACCAATGCGTTCCCAGGGGTGAGAGTTGGGTCTGTGCTACCATCTCCGCCACATACTTTGCGTTTGCGTCATCACCAGGCCCTGTATCGAGGAAAAGATTGCCCTCCCATCCACCCAGGTGGGTCAGTAAATGACGCACAGTTGCATTCGCAGACGCATTGGCATCTACCACACGAAAATCGGGTAGATATTGGCGAATGGGAGCATCTAAAGCTAGCTTCCCCTCCTCCACCAAATGCATCACCAGCGTGCCCGTCAAGGTCTTGGTAATGGAACCAATCTGGAAAAGCGTTCTTTCAGTAACAGGCAGCGGGTGTTCGACGTTGGTCACGCCAAAGCCCTGTGCTGTGACATTGCCATTTTGCAAAAGGCCAACTGCGATGCCAGGAATGCGACTTTCTGCCTGTTTGTGATTCACAAATTCGACCAGCTTTTCCCAAAGGGTTTGTTCTGCTGCGGACATAATTTCACTCCATTACTGTGGTAGGATGAGTAGCTGAAGATAGGTACAGTAAAGAAATTATCTTGCAGAACCCCCCATTGATCAAGCATCCAGCGACCAAGCAATTTGACAACAAAGCAAGCTACTCCCAAACAGGCTCGTTCGTGAGCCGTTGCCCCACATTGATCAAAAACTCACCCAGACGAAACCGCACTCTGCGCCAGCGCCGCACAGGTGTCACCTGTTGGCGTGTAACCGCTAGTCGCCGCCTGCGTTCAGCTTCTTCAAGCAATTGTGCATGGCGCTCAAAGGCTAAACTTACTTCCTGGGGTAGATCGGGTCTATTGTGTAGCATGCGGCTTGCTCCCTGCTCTTCTTACTACTTTTCTTAATAGACAGTTACGATTTATTAAGCAGGATATCAGAAAAACGAAGTTTGTCAAGCATAAATTTTAAAATTTTGCCAAATTCTTATGGTTTTACTAACAAAAACATACATTCATCTAAATAATCTTAATACGACCTTCAACAAAGCAAAGAGGCAACGGAAATTCCGGTGCCTCTTTGCTTTCTTATATTTTTGCTAGATTAGGTAATAGGGAATCTAGCGCTGCTCGTATTAGAGCCAGCCCTGGTCACGCAGCATGCTGGTCAACCCAGGAATTGAAAATCGCTTGCCCTGGAAGGCTTGATAGCCGTAATACAAGAATGCGATCACCCCCATAAACCAGGCGATTGGTGCCAAACAAAGCATCAACAAGGCGACCAATTGACCCACCAGCGGGATCACCTGGATAACACCCGTGCCAATCGCAGCCGCAGCCGCAATTGCCATGAAGAGCAAGGAGAGTGCCAGACTCTGCACAGCGTGGTAACGCTGGAAGGGTCGCTTCTTGCTGCTCTCACTGAGCAACACGATTACGGGCATAATCAGTGGAATCACGATCTGGGTTGCATAGGACAGCAATGCAATCAGCTTATCATCCGAGCTTGCTTCTGGATCAACAGTTGCATCATGCATAAACTCGCCTCGGCGCAATGCATCTGCCGCCGCTCCAGCCTGCTCGCGGGCACTGCCTGCCGTGCTGGGCGTAGGGCCACTTTCTGGAGTAGGCTCACCTTGAGGCTGTGCGCCACCTTCATAATCAAAATCTTGCGGGGTCGACATACTAAACTCTCCTTTTTCGTCTCATAATCTATCGTCGCCACAGAACTAAGCAAGTCTGGTTCCATTAGCAACGGTTGCTTTCAATTGCACTCACCAAACAATACGCAGGTCGCCCCAAAAGGTTGCAACAACTGGCAACCAATTTAGACTTCTCACAAATGGCTTCTGAATGTTCTCTAGATCTTCACGACTTACTCAATGTTCCTCGCTTGCCAAAGTGAGAGAACCTACCAACCTATGGCACAGAGTCTGCCGGTTGGTATGCCAAGAAACCTTTTCGGTAGTGAGATAGTGGAGTGAGGTAGTGGGAGACACAAGCACCTCTTATGTTGCCCACTATTGTTGTGTCCAAAGTGTTGTGTCCAAAGTGTTGTGTCCAAAGGTGTATCAATTCTATGGTTACTGAACTATTGTCAAACACTTTCAGTACAGTAGAATAGCAACAGTAAAACAATAGGTAGTGTACTCATGCGACGCCGCACTTTGCTTCGCCTGCGGCAATGATCTTGTGGTGAACATAATAAAGACAGTGCATCCATGAGATCTATACCAACAAATCCACAAAGGGAGGAACAAACGATGTCTCGGTCTATGCGCAGCTTCATCTTCTTACTTCTGGTCAGCGTGTGGACAGCAAGCCTGTTCACGACACCTTATCTGGTGAAGGCACAGGCAGAGCAGCCAAGCGGCTCATTCCTGGGGCATATCGTTGAACCTGGGGAAGATCTAGATTCTATTGCTGCACGCTATCAAACGACAGCCGCGGCGCTAGTTGACGAGAACCAGCTCTCCATGCCGATCCAGTTGGTGCCTGGACAGTTTCTGCGCATCCGCTCTTGGGGATCGGAACCTCTGGCACCCGACGCATCTGGTGGTGCGCCAGCTGTGCCCGAAGCGTATCCGCAGGCAGAACCCTGGACAGAACCACAGTGGGAACAAGAACTCACAGGAGAGAAGTGGATTGATATTAACCTGACTGAGCAAACGCTAACTGCCTATCAAGGTGATACCGCAGTACGCAGCTTTGTGATCTCATCTGGCGATGCCAACCACGCAACAGTCACTGGCAGTTTCCAAATTTGGGCCAAGGTGGCGAGACAAGATATGTCCGGCGGCAGTCGAGCAGCGGGAAGCTACTACTATGTGCCAAATGTGCCGTGGGTACAATATTTCTACGCAGACTACTCGATTCACGGTGCCGACTGGCATAATGACTTTGGGCATCCTGTGAGCCACGGCTGCGTTAACATGCGCGTGGAGGAGGCGCGTTGGCTCTTTGAATGGGCGGAGCCGAGCATGGACGCTGCTATGGTGGAGAGTGGCACCTGGCTCTTCCCTGCGGGGAACGGCACACGGGTAGAGGTTCACGATTAAACACTGAATTCATCGCTTAGTATGACGTGACGATAACCGAGCAAGAGGCTTCAGGCGATGATCCTGAAGTCTCTTGTTTTACATTGTGAACAGGACTAAGCGCTTGGACTATCCTCCAAATAGAGCAGCATGCTCTCGATTCTTCCCGACACCACATACCCAGTAAATAAATCTAATCACGCCTACATTCAAGAATAAAGTCACCAATGTGTGATATGGCAACAGGAATGCTTTGACCCACTTCTCTGGCAATGCTACAATTATTGGCTATGCGTGTTCTGGCAGTCTGTGATAAAGTTGAACCTGTTCTATATAGCAGTGTCGTCAATCAGAGAGTTGGTCCTGTAGACTTAATTCTCAGTTGTGGCGATCTGCCCTTTTACTATATTGAGTATCTAACGAGCATGGTCAACCGACCATGCTATTATGTGTTTGGAAACCACGGTCGCGAGATCGAGTTTCAAGGGGGCAAGGGAGGCGATTGGTATGAAAAGCGTGCGCCAATGGGTGCAGTTGACTTGCATACGCAAACGGCAAGTGAAGGCGGATTGCTGATGGCAGGGCTGGAAGGTTCCATTCGCTATAACAGCGCACCGCGCTATCAATATACCGAAAGCGATATGATGCAAAACATTATGCGCTTGGCCCCCAAACTTTTGTTCAACCGCCTGCGCTATGGACGCTATCTGGATGTGTTAGTGGCCCATTCGCCTCCTTGGGGCATTCACGATCAGCCAGATCGAGCGCACCAAGGCTTTAAGAGCTTTTTAACATTTATGCGTTGGTTTAAACCGCGCTATCTATTACATGGGCATGTCCATCTCTACCGGCTCGACACCATTACCCAAACTCGCTATTGCGAAACAGAGGTCATCAATATCTATCCCTTTCGCGTCTTAGACTTGGAGCCACTGCCACAAGCGCAAAAGTAGCTTGCGAAAGCAAGAGATGATGCATGTAGAGGATCAGCAATGCAAGAGACAACCGAACCGGCGTGGCGCGCAGTTGCGATTGCCGCCGCGCAAGCCCAGGCGCAGCAAGAGGGGCAACGGCTGTGGAAAGTAGCCGAAGGGGAGCCATTGCCCTTCGATTATCGTTTTGAACATGTAGCGCAAGTTACGGGGCTAGCGATGCGGCTGGCACAAGAATTAGACGCGGATCTGGAAATTGTCGAGGCAGCCGCGTGGCTGCATGATGTACGCAAGGAAGAGCCAAGCCACGGTGTCGCCGGAGCTGCCGCCGCCCGCACGATTCTCGCCGCAACAGATTTCCCGCCAGCCAAGATCGATGCCGTTTGCAATGCCATCCGCACGCATGTGGGTCTCTATCATGACGAGCATGTGGCGCAGGTGGAACCGCTTGAGGCAGCAATCTTGTGGGATGCGGACAAGCTATCGAAGTTGGGTGTGCAATCCATCTTTATCAGCCTGAGCACGCCCCATGTTCATGGCAAAGACATGTCTGAACGTTGGCGCTACGCCGCTGAATTTGCAGTCAAGGTGCTATCACGCACCGTAAAAAGCATGAACACTCAACCCGGACGGCAACTGGCTGAACGGCGTTATCGAGATATGTTGGCCCTGTTAAGCCTCTGGGCGCGTGAGGCACTTGAGGCAGGGGTTGATTTTCAGGAAGAGGTAGATTTTGAAATATCACTTGATTACGATGGGCTGTCCCAAAAATAAAGTAGACAGCGATGGCATTGAAATGCTGCTCCAGGGGGGTGATTATCGCTCCACTGACTCTGCACGCGATGCCGATGTATTAATTGTAAATACCTGTGGCTTTTTGGAAGCTGCAAAAGAAGAATCAATTGGCGTCTTAAACGATCTGGGGCGCACAAAGCGCCGCAACCAAATCTTAATTGCCGCGGGCTGCCTAGCGCAACGCAATGGAGAAGAAGTGCTGAACCGCGTCCCCAAAGTCGATGGTCTATTGGGCACGCGTCGCTGGATGGAAGTTTTGGAGTTGGTGAACCAAGTGCGTGGCGGCAAGAACAACCGCAAATTAGCACAATATGAGATGCTGGGCGAAAGCGCCTTCTCTGTGCCAGCCCTGCTGGATGACCCAGATGGTGAATACATCCAAGCCGTGCCTCGCCCCCCCATTATCGGCGGCAGTGCCTACCTAAAAATTTCAGATGGTTGCAATGCACCCTGCGCCTTCTGCACCATACCCAGCTTCAAGGGCAAGCTACGCAGCCGCCCATTGGAAGCCATTGTCGACGAGGCCAATGCGCTGGTGGCAGCAGGAGCCAAAGAGTTGGTGATTGTGGCACAAGATAGCACCGACTATGGGCGTGACCGTGGCGAACCCAACAGCCTCGGACGCTTGCTCAGTGCCTTGAGCCGCCGCACTTCGGATGATCTGCGCTGGATTCGCTTGATGTACGCTTATCCGGGTCACGTGAGCGATGAACTGATTGAAGTCATGGCACGCGAAGCGAAGATCGTCCCCTATCTGGATATGCCCTTGCAGCATGGCGATCCACGCACCCTGCGCCGTATGCGTCGCCCTGCACGGTTGGAGATGGTCTATGACCACATTACCAAACTACGCGCGGCCATGCCCAATATTGCCATGCGCTCGACCTTTATTGTCGGCTATCCTGGCGAAACTGAAGAAGAGTTTCAGGGTTTGTTGGACTTTGTGCAAGCCATCGAGTTCGACAAGGTAGGCGCGTTCAAATTCAGCCCAGAACCAGGCACACCTGCTGCCTTGCTAGGCGACCCCGTGGATGATGACACGCAAGAA
>JBBQIG010000162.1:0-9275 GCA_038324715.1 Anaerolineae bacterium
CAAGGATCAGGATCGTGCTGATATTGCCAACGCGCAGCAGTCCCAACGCGCTGTAGGGAACAAGTTTCACCACGTTAAGAATGAAAAAGAAAAGGACGTTCGTGCCCACAAAAATATGTCGGGGAAGTTGTTGTGGCAACAGGTAAATTGTCGCCGGTGGGCCACCCGCATGGGCCAATGTCGAGGTAAAACCTGCCAGTCCGCCCAAAATGACACCAGCCGCTGCAGGGGGTCTGTTTTTTGTCAGAGCACCGATTATCAGGGATCGAACCACTTGATAAACCACAAAGATGATCGAGACAATCCCCAGCACCAGCTTGAGCGTGCGCTCATTGTCGCTAAAATAGCTAAAGAGAAGTGCGCCCAGCGCAATACCCACAACCGCGCCAGGAACCATCAAGGCAATGCTTTTCCGATCATAAACATTCCAATAATGACGGAGTGAGAAGAGGTCTGCCACAAGGAGAATTGGCAGCAAGATCGCCGCGGCATCTGTGACTGAAATCGTTAGTGCCATCAAAGGTGTAGCGACTGCCGCTACACCACCGCCAAACCCCGCCTTGCCAATGCCAATTAGGAGCATGGCAGCCACTGCCGTCCCCCAAAACATCATGGGGTAGTCTGGTAACGTCACATGGATGCTTTCTAAGTTGTGATGCTAAAGAGCAATTCTGATTGAAAGTTTGTTTGAATAGTTGAATCGAAAGATAATGCGAGAATTGTATCACCAGATTGTCAATCTGTAGCCTGCAAGTCTCTAGACCCGAAGCCACCGCATAGGAATTCCACTGTCAACAGTTGCTACATGCTACTTGCTATTGTTGTCCGCATCTGGCGATGCGTCTCTCGCATTGTAGTACCTGTTGAACGGATGCCCCAAACCGACACACACGGCAGACAGTCTTCATAAATAGTTCCGCGTTTCGTTCGCGTTGCTCTCTGTAGTACACTCACTCCTATACTGCTTTGGCCGTTGCCCCTTTGCAAATGTGTAGCGGTCTATGTCCAATCAGATTTGTTGGGCCCACTCCACGTGAAACCCACGTGAAAGGAGCATGATGCTTCGACAACAGTTTCGTCAAACGCTTGATGAATTACGGGATCAAATCGTGCTCATGGGTAGCCATGTCCACGAACAACTGCGTTTGGTTCTGGCGGCGCTGGAACAGTTAGACCTTGAAAAGGCGAAACTCGTTACCGTCAGTGATCGCGAGATCAATCGCCAGCGATTTGAAATTGAAGAACGATGTTTTGTCCTAATTGCCACGGAAGCGCCTACGGCTCGCGATCTACGCTTGATCTTTGCGGCTATCAATATGATCGTAGACCTAGAGCGTATGGGCGATCAAGCCAAAGGCATTGCCAAAGTCATCCCGGAGTTAAAAGAACAGCCGACGCTTGTCAGACCGGCTGAACTTCAGCAAATGGGTGTTTTGGTAGGCAAAATGTTAGAAGACGCATTACGCGCCTATGCGGACGGCGATGTAGAACTCTCTCGCGAAATTTCTGCTCGTGATAACGAAGTAGATAGCGTCTACGCCAACGTCTTCACACAGATCATGTATATGCTCGCCCAAACTGACGATCAAGCGCGTGTGCGCGTCATCTACAGCCTCCTGCGCTCGGCCCGCGAACTAGAACGTTTTGGCGATCTAGTGGGCAATTTCGCCGAACGCAGCGTCTACCTGGTCACAGGTGAAATACCATACGCCGGACAAAAGTCGTCTATCTCGTCCTAACCCCAGCGAGTACGCCTTCAACCACATCCATGCCGCGTGCAACAAGTGCGTGGTTTGCTTGTGAACCCATATGACCAATCCGAAAGACCTTGCCTGCCATAGGGCCATAGCTGCCCCCCACAGCCATGCCCTCGGCACGCAAGCGCTGGTTGAAGTCAGCCCAATCCCAACCTTCAGGAACCTCTGCGGCTGTTACTGTTGGCGCAGAAATCTCCTCACGTGCCGCCCACAACTTAATCCCCATCTCCCGCAACCGATCTCGACAAAATTGTGCAACCTCCGCATGTCGTTGATAGGAGGCTTCCAGCCCCTCTGCCATCAGCAAATCCAGCGACACCTTCAACCCAGCCAGCGCATGCCAATTGTGCGTATACGGCATATAGCGAATGGCAATGGCTTTCTTCCACGGGGCCAATGCATCATAGCCAACATAACCAGTTTCTTCAATCGCACGCCACGCTCGTTCACTTACCGAAACCATAGACAGATCGGGCATCAAACTCAACACCTTTTGGCTACCCAACAAACCCAGGTCAATCTTACATTCATCCATCAAGACAGGTGTACCTCCCGCGCTGGCAACAAAATCTACATAATAAAGTGCATCGACCTCGCGACAAATCTCGCCGATCTCCGCCAAAGGATTCAGCGTACCGCTAGGCGTTTCACAATGCACAGCCATCACCAAGCGCGGTCGAAATTGATGAGCCACCTTGCGTACCTGCTCTGGGTCAGCAACATCATCATAGCCGAAGCCAACAACCTCCACATCAGCCCCCAAACCACGTGCCATCTCGGCAAAACCATAGCCAAAGACCCCCGTCGCCACAGCCAGCACCTTGTCCCCAGGGCGCAGCACGCTCTTCATCGCACCCCACAACGCAACCATTCCCTCACCCGAAAGAATGGCAACATCATTCTGGGTCGCAAGCATTTGCTTCAGCCCTGACTCGCAGGCACTGTATAACTCGAAAAAATCACTCTCCAGATCACTGGAACCATAATTGACTTGATAGGCCTGTCGCACTTGCTCAGGAATTGCGACAGGCCCTGGCACTAAAGGAATTTCATAGCTCTGCATACCATTGCATCCTTGAGTTTCACTTGCTAATCTGCTTGACAATCTGGGTTGGGCAAGGTTCAATGCTATAAATTGCATGGCCTTCAACCTGCACGTCATGCGCCAAACATTCTGCCCGACACTCTGAACGGTACCTCTATGCAAGACATTTTACCCGTCATCTACTCTACAACCAAACTATTCCTCTCTGGCCCTTTTGGCAGTGGCAAAACTGAGCTCGCCATTGAACGCTTGCGCTGGCTGCTCTCGCGTGAGCGGGTACGTGGTGACGATATTCTGTTGCTCGTCCCCCAGCGCACAGTCAGCGAGCCATACCAGCGTGCGCTCCGTGGTGTGGGTGCGCCCGCTGGATCACCTATCCGCATCACCACCGTAGCAGGCCTTGCGCGTGACGCCGTAGGGCTCTATTGGCCGCTGCTTACTGCCACGGCTGGATTCAAAGATCCGCGCAAAGAGCCAACTTTCCTAAACCTGGAAACCTCCCAGTATCATATGGAACGGCTGGTCGATGAGGCCATTGCTCAAGGTGAATACGATGGCATCCGCGTCGAGAGAAATCGCATCATCACCCAAATCCTCGACAACCTCAACAAAACAGCCCTCCACGGCTTCACTATTAATGAAGCCTATGCACGTCTCGAATTATCTGTGCCCCTAGGCGAAACCCGCACAGGCCAGATCAACGCCCTGCGCTCCTCACGCGCGATCAGCCAAAAGTTTCGGGACTTATGTTTAGAAGAATCGATCATCGACTTCAGTCTTTTGATCGACCTCTTCTACCGCCATGCGCTCAACAACGAATGGAGCCGAACCCACCTCTTCCGCTCCCACCGTCATCTCATCTTTGACAACGTGGAAGAAGGCAACGCAGTCGCCCACGACCTCATTGCCACCTGGATGCCGCACTTAGAAAGCGCGCTCATTGTCATGGATGAGGACGCCGGTTATCGCGCCATCTTAGGAGCAGACCCCGTCCGCGCCCAACAGCTTTCTGAGGTTTGCACCGAAGTCATTCGGCTAACGGAAACCCCCAATATCTCCCCAGCCCTTCAAGCCATGGCGCAACGGGTAGACCAAGCCATTAGCGGGCGCAATCGTCCACCCGAAATCGCACCTGTCACAACAGCGTCAAACGGAGCATCAACTGCAAATGGAACCGTAACAACGCGCGCATTTCAACTGCCCGAACGCACCTTTCGCTTCTATCCACAGATGCTACGCTGGGTGGTTGACCAAGTGCATCGCTTGATCACCAAGGAAGGCATTACCCCTGGCGAAATCACCATTGTCGCACCCTTCGTCAGCGATGCCCTGCGCTTTAGTCTCCAAAATGGTCTTATGGAACACGGCATTGCATCGACCACCCATCGCCCCAGCCGCGCCCTGCAAGATGAACCCGCCGCCCGTTGCCTCCTAACACTGGCTGCCTTAGCCCACCCTGATTGGGCTATCAAGCCGCCTGCGGCAGACGTAACGCTCGCCATTGCCCAGAGCATCGACACCCTCGACCCTATTCGCGCCAGCCTCCTCAGCAACATCGTCTTTCCAACCCGCCGCACTACCATCGAGCTAACCAGCTTTGGCGACATAAATCCCGCCATGCAAAGTCGCATCACCTACGCAGCCGGCGAGTCCTATGATCGGCTACGCAACTGGCTCTATACCTATCGCACTTCAGGCGAGATGCTGCCCCTCGACCAATTCTTCGCTCGTCTCTTTGGTGAACTCCTAAGTCAACCAGGCTTTGGCTTTCACGATGACTTTGATGCGGCACGCGTCGCCAACCAGCTAGTCGAATCCTCGCGCAACTTCCGCTGGGCGCTAGAGGAGTCAGAAGGCGCAGCAGCAGCCCTAGACCCAGGAATTGCCGTGCGTTTGGGGAAAAGTTATCTCGAACTCGTCAACAGCGGTGCCCTGGGCGCGCTCTATATCTCTGGATGGCGCGCACCAGAAGATGCAGTCTTCATCTCACCCGGCTACACCTTTCTCATGCGTAACCGCATGGTTGATATCCAATTTTGGCTTGACATCGGTTCGACCGGCTGGTGGCAGCGGCTCTATCAACCCCTCACCCACCCCTACGTCCTCTCACGCAACTGGCCCGCGGATCAACCGTGGACAGAACTCGACGAATTCCAGACGCGCCAAGATACCATGCGCCGCCTCCTGCTAGGACTACTCCGTCGCACACGCAAAGAAGTTTATCTAGGCATCAGTGAATACAGTGAAAGTGGCATTGAACAACGCGGTGCACTGCTAAACTTGGTCAACCAGCTCTTAGTGCAAGCCTAAGCACGACTACAAGTAACCAGTGCCCAAAACAACGAAAGTCCTGGTCGACGGGCATCGACCAGGACTCTCAATAGATACCGCCGAGGAGGGGTTCATTGGTATCTAAACAACAGCGCACCTATAATTTAGTGCATATAGATTAAATAAGAATTAACAAGACATAAGACGAGAGTTAGAAGTAAACCCAATCGCTAATTTTTGCATCAATCCCATTCGCTAGTATACTCCAACGCATGACCTCGATCACCCAACAGCTACAAATCCATCGCCAAATTACCTTCAACAGCCGTAGCCGCCAAAGGCTTGCTGCCACACTCCTAGCCTTCGGGCTATGGGCAACCACCGCAGCGCCAGCACACGCGTCTGACCAGTGTAATCCGCCCAACGTCATCCCGCAACCCGTTTGCGATATGGACAATCCGACTGGTGGATATCCGCGTGAGCTACCCAACGGATGGACGCCCTTTGTGCTCTCAGGGGATGTGGCCTACAACGTGGAAAGTTCATCGGGTGGTGCACATACGTTTTGGGGCCCACCCAGCCTCAAAATGGCGAGTTCGGGTGGAACATTTAAGGCAGGTATCTTCACCCAAGTTCAGGTCTCACCTGGGGCTGGCTACCGTGCAAGTATTGCCTGGGGAGCGCCCAATGCCCCTGACCACTTTGGTCGCCAGCTTGGCATTGACCCCACGGGTGGCACTGATCCCAACAGCCCGCAAGTCATTTGGGGGCCAATGCACTTTGGCGAAGGGCGCATCTTGAATTACCCACCGCCCGATGTCAACATTGACGTCAAAGCGCGTGCGGTAAATAGCACCGTAACTGTCTTTTTCTTGGTTGATCATCCCTCGAGCAGTGGTGATAACTTCATCTTTATTGATGTCATCGCGCTTTACCCTGATGAAAGTGCGCCCGCAGCCATAGCTCCGGCGGACACACCCACACCAGAACCACCAACCGCAGAACCAGAACCAGCGGCACCAGAACCCGCCGCAGTCGTAGCCGAAGAAGCGCGGGTTTTTGTAGCACCACCGGCAACCGATACACCGTTGCCGACCGATACGCCCACAGCGACGCCAACACCGACGATGGAACCAACTGCCACCCCGACCATTACACCCTCGCCCACGGCAACACCGTCGCCAACACCCACGGCGACGTGGACGCCCTGGCCAACAGCAGTTCTACCAGCCGACGCGCCATTCACGCTCGATGCACAGACACAGTTGCTGGCACTTGCAGAAGACAACCATCCGCGAGGATTGCTCGCAGTAGGGCTGCTAAGTTTCTCTGGTGCTGGGGTTTTCGGTGGCTCACTGCTCTGGCTGCGCCGTCGCCGCTAGAACTTACAACTCCGGCTGGCTCGGCTCCCCATCAATGCGCCCAACTTCCTCCGTTGGAACCTCGTCCGCAGGCAACAAAAGTATCTCCCCAAAAGTATCATCCTGCCGTGCAACCAATTCTCGTTGCTTGATCAGTTCCAATACAGCGAGAAAGGTCACGATGATTTCCAGTCGTGAGATGCTCTCCCCCAGCAGTGCAGTGAATGAAAGCGTAGTGAATGAAAGCTGTGTAGTCGACGCAGTTGCAAGACGTGCGCGTGCAATCAGCGTGCGTACGCTCTCAATACGTTCGGCTACGGTCACAGTATAGGGCTGCACTTTGGGACGTGGTAAGGTGACGGGGATACGTGTCAGGGCGCGCCTCAACGCCTTTTGCAAGAGCGCTACATCCAACTCACCAAACTCCGGCTCATGCTGCGTCAACTCGCCTAAATCAACAAGGGTAGGGGGTCGCACAAAAAGACGTGCGCCCTCATCTTCGCGACCGCGCAATTCAACCGCAGCCCGCTTGAATTGCCGGTATTCCAGCAGGTGACGCACCAAACTGTCACCCGATTCTTCCTCATCCTCATCACCCGTGGGAGCCTTCGGCAACAAGTGCACAGACTTGATATAAAGCAACCGTGAAGCCACCACCAAAAAGTCAGCCAACGCGCCAGGGGCAAGCTCCTCCAACTGGTCAATCGTCTTAAGATACTGATCAGTCACAGCCACCAAGCTGATCTCGCTAATATCCAGCTTTTCTTGCTCAATCAAATGCAGCAGCAGATCCAGCGGCCCCTCAAAGACAGAGAGAGAGACCGCATAGGCTGCGCCGAGTCGCTGGTGCTCGCTGGTAACGCCCGTAATGCCGACCGCTCTACCCGGTCGATAGCTTGATGGGTACCCAGATTGAAGAGTAGCCTTATCATTAGTCTGATGAGGAGCCATCATTAAAAGTCTACATCAAAGTTGCGGAAGCGTCGTCCCAGATTCGCCAATTCCGATAACATCCGGCTAGTCTCCTCTTCGTTACGCCCTGCAATACGTTCCACCTTACAGCCGCTGTTTAGCAGCGCCTTCTCGTCCGCTTCGCTAATGCCAGCCTCACTGCCCACAATCGTCACGAATTCAGCACTGCGCGCATCATTCAAGCTAAAGCCAATCGCCGGACGGAAACGCACAATGTAATTAATCGCATTGACAAAGTCCTGGCGCGCCAACGGCCCTGGATAATTACGCTGCCAAAAGAGCATATAGTGTCGAACACTCTTAACACCAACACCCGCTTGAATCTGCTCAATGCGCTCAAAGAGCAGGTCACGCCAGCGGTTGCCCAGCGTCCATTCACTGCCAGGACAGACGGTTGTATTGTCAGGGAACTCGCGATGCCCCCATACGCGCGCCAGCGGCACATTCAGTTCCTGCATCAACCATGCCGTAACGTGCGCCCCCGACCGCAGTTGTGCCGAAGTCGGAATTTTGCCATTCATAAAGCTGCCTGCAAAGACAATGCCAACCGAATAGATATTGTGGCGGTGTACATGGAAGCTGGCAGTCTCCAAATGATTCGTCTGGTCAATCGTCCCATCGGCATGAATAAAGAAGTGATACCCAATCCCCGGCCATGGCTCCTTGCCCCGATTCGAATCCGACGCCACATGTAGCTCCGCAATGCGCGTAGGATTGATCGTCGGCGGGGTTGCCGTATGATGAATCGCCAAGTGCGTAATCTGGCTCAACGGACGCCGTTCAAAGCGCAATGTTGGGTGCTGCGGCAATTGATCCACCATATTGCGGACTGCCGGTTGAGGAATGACATAGACCTTGTTATCTTGCTGTCGTTCCGCAGCCTGCGTCTGTAAACGCTGATACTCCACCTGCAAACGCGTCTTTTGCTCTTGCAGTAATTGATTAGAGCGCTGAGCAACCTGAAGCTCATGTTCAAACTGCGCCACCTTCACACGCAGTTGCGTCTCCATCTCGCTCGGCTCCACCATCCCGCGTGTACGGCGCACGGCAGCAAGCAGCATCTCGCGCCACCGCTGACCATCATTCCATTGATCTCCTGGCGATGGATTCGGCACAAACTCGCGCACCCCCTTGATCTGCTCAGTACGCAGATGAGGATAACGCTCCATCAGCCAGGCAATCAGACGACCACCCGCGTAAAGCTGCTCATCGTTCGGGATCTTGTCGGTAAAATCCCCGGCAAAGGCAATTTGAATCCCCTTTGCCAAATACTCTTCTTCCACCGCCAATGCTTGATCCAGCGGTTGCGTCTGATAAATCTCACCCTTCACATCCACCACATAATCATACAGAATCCCAGGCCGCTCTTGACGATGAAATTCAGCAATCTCTTGCAGTGGGATTCCAGGATTCACACCCGTGTGATGAATGACGAGGAATCGAACATCCTGTGCGCTGCGGGGGCGGTACCCCTCTGCATCACGCGGCAGTTGCTCCACCCAATCAAAAATGCGAATACCGCCAACAGTCTGCACAGACTGCGTCGCCATCTGCTGTTGCAATTCCACCAACTCAGACTGCAAACGCACATGCAAAGCATCCATCCGCATCCGCGCATCTTCTGCAATCTTGAGTTGGCTTTGCAGTTCGCGATTCTGCACCTTCACTTCGTCAAGCGCTTGATTCAGTTCTTGAACTTTGGAGTTGTCACCCGAACCACTAAAGGCAGCAAGGTGCAGCCGAATCTGCCGCGACAAGATGCTCTTCCACGCCGGGCCGCGATAAAAACTCTCTCCAGGGCTTTCGCTTTTAGTAAGCTCGCCCATGCCAACAACACTTTCAGGCGACATCCCCAGGTTTTGCGCCAGC
>JBBQIG010000163.1:0-9251 GCA_038324715.1 Anaerolineae bacterium
TACCGTGGCGAAGGCGATCCCTTCCCCCTGCCCCCTGAAATCGCAGTCCAAGCGGCTGAACGCTACATCACCACCTATGAAATGATCAGCGGACAACCTTTTGTCCCTGGTGCACTTCCCGCCGCCCCGCGCATCACCAAAGCCATGCAGCAATGGCTCGCAAAACCATAACTCTATGAACAAAACCCACAGCACATTCATCGCAAACACCACCCCTTCCTTGGAGCTTCAAGCTCCGAGGAAGGTTAGCCCCACTGCACGACCACCAGCGCAACGCCAAAACCAGCCGGAGACCAAGCAAAATGACGACTAATCCGACCCCATTAGTGGGCGTCATTATGGGCAGCAAATCCGACTGGGAGACAATGCGCCTCAGCGCCGAGACCCTACGCGATTTTAACATTGCCCATGAATGTCGCGTCGTCTCTGCCCATCGCACGCCCGACCTGATGATGGAATATGCAGCCGAAGCCGAAAGCCGTGGCATAGAAGCCATCATCGCCGGAGCAGGTGGCGCGGCCCATTTACCTGGCATGGTCGCGGGACACACACTCCTCCCCGTCATTGGCGTTCCCATCCAAAGTCGCGCGCTCAATGGGCTAGACTCGCTGCTCTCCATTGTGCAGATGCCCGCTGGCGTGCCAGTTGCCACAATGGCAATTGGTCGAGCAGGGGCAACCAATGCCGCCTTGTTCGCCATTTCACTCTTAGGTGCTTCTCGACCCAACCTGCGCGCTGCATTGGCACAATTTAGGGCCAATCGAGCGCAACAGGTTATGGCTGAAGTATTGACACTAGACGAAGCCAGCTAAAATCATTATGACAACTAACCAAGAACACAAGCCCATTCTGCCCGGTTCGACCATTGGCGTCTTTGGCTCTGGTCAACTGGGTCGTATGATGGCGCTCGCAGCACGGGCAATGGGCTACCGCATCCACACCTTCTCCCCCGAAGCCGACTCCCCCACCGGACAAGTTGCCGACCGTGAAGTCGTGGCAAATTATCAGGATGAAGATGCTGTGCGTGACTTCGTGCAGCATGTAGACGTCATTACCTTTGAGTTCGAAAATGTTCCAGCAATGGTTGCAGAGATTGCCGCACAAGAAGGCGTACCCGTGCGCCCCGGGGGTCATGTCCTGCACACTGCACAACAACGAGCACGCGAGAAAGAGTTCCTTGCCTCCGCAGGGCTACCCGTAGCCCCCTTTGCACTGGTCACAACCGAAGAAGAGCTTGACGAGGCACTCCCCCACATTGGCGTGCCAGCCATACTCAAAACCGCTGCCTTTGGCTATGATGGCAAGGGACAAGTCCGCATCGATCATGCCAGCCATGCTGTGACGGCATGGGCAGCACTGGAAGGGCAACCAGCCGTACTCGAAGCCTTTGTCAGCTTCAAACACGAAATTTCCGTCGTAGCCGCCCGCGGTGTAGATGGCAGCTTTGTCCACTATGGGGCGTTGGAAAACATCCACTGCAACCACATTCTAGAGCTTACCATTTCGCCAGCACGCATCCCGCAAGCCCTTGCGGATCAGGCCGTTGAGCTGGCGCACACTGTCCTAGAAAAGTTAGATGTGGTTGGCGTTCTTTGCGTAGAATTCTTCTTGACTGATGATGGGACGCTCCTGATCAATGAGCTTGCGCCGCGCCCCCATAACTCGGGGCATCTCACCATAGAAGCCGCAATGACCAGTCAATTTGAGCAACAAGTCCGTGCCATTTGTGGGCTAACATTGGGTTCGACTACATTCCTACGCCCCGCAGCTATGGTAAACTTATTAGGTGATGCGTGGCGCAATGGCGAGCCGGATTGGGCGGCAGCTTGCGCCATTTTTGGTGTCAAGTTGCACCTTTATGGCAAACAAAGTGCACGTACTGGTCGCAAAATGGGTCATCTAACAGCCCTTGCGTCCACTGTTGAAGATGCAATCGCCAATGTGCAAACTGCACGCCAGGCATTGCAGCGTGAACCAGTTTTGACACCTACAACATCGACTGGCGATGCCGTAGGCGTCAAGAACGATTAGACCAAGGAGCATAGGGCATGTTTCCGCAAGAGGAAGTTTTTCAAGACGCGTCTCAAAACGCGATTACCATTACAAGTTCCGACGACGACAAACCGCATGAAGAATGTGGTGTCTTCGGCATCTATGCACCTGGCCGCGAGGTCGCTCGTCGCACCTTTTTCGCTCTCTACGCCCTCCAACATCGCGGCCAAGAAGCAGCCGGCATCGTCACCTGTGACGGTCATATGGCCCACGTCCACAAAGGCATGGGTCTAGTCTCACAGGTCTTTAATGAAGACAATTTGCGTCATCTCCAGGGCCACATGGCGATTGGACACAATCGCTATTCAACAACAGGTGCGCCCAAATTACGCAATACCCAACCCTATATACTCGAAACCATGAGTGGGCCGCTTGCCCTGGGTCATAACGGCAACCTGATCAATGCACCCAAACTGCGCCGCGAATTGCTAGAGCGCGGCGTGGGCTTGCAGACCTCCACCGATAGCGAATTGCTTCTGCATATGCTCGTGGGGCCGAGCGAGACCGATTTCCTCACGCGCATCCGCACCATGATGGCGCGCGTGGAGGGAGCTTACGCGTTGGTTATCCTTACAGCAGATGCAATTTATGGCGTGCGTGACCCCTGGGGTCTTCGTCCATTGGTCTTGGGACAGCTCGACGGTGGACATGTTCTTGCCTCCGAAAGCTGTGCCTTTTCAACAGTGGGTGCCTCCGTCATCCGCGAGATTGAACCGGGTGAAATTGTACGCATTGACGCGTCTGGCTATGAGATCATCCAAGGTATCGAGCCGCAAAAGCTCTCCTTTTGCACCTTTGAGCAAATCTATTTTGCCCGCCCCGACAGCATTCTTAGTGGGCGACTTGTTCACCAATCACGCCAGGAAATTGGGCGACAACTGGCAGCGGAAGCCCCTGCCGAAGCAGACATTGTCATTCCTGTCCCCGACTCTGGCACGCCACACGCCATTGGTTATGCCCTAGAGAGTGGGATTCCCTATACCGAGGGTTTGATCAAAAGCCGCTACATTGGGCGCACCTTTATTGAACCTACCGATCAACTTCGTAAAGTTGGAGTCGCCATGAAGTTCAATCCTCTGGTTGACAACCTCGAGGGCAAGCGTGTGGTCATGGTCGATGATTCGATTGTGCGTGGAAACACCTCTGGCCCCTTGGTAAAGCTCTTGCGCGATGCGGGTGCGCTCGAAGTGCATGTGCGCGTTGCTTGCCCCCCCATCAAATTCCCCTGTTTTATGGGTGTAGACATGGCAACACAAGACGAGCTTATTGCTGCCAACATGAGTGTGGATGAAATCTGTGAGCACATTGGTGCCGACTCGCTGGCCTTCATCTCCATTTCAGGCATGATGAAAGCCCTGCGCGCCAATAGTGGCTACTGCAACGCTTGTTTCACGGGCGACTATCCATTCAGAACACTCATCCCCATGATCGAGCTACAGGAAAAGGAAAAGTTTGCACAAGTCTGGGGCAACTAGCTGCACACCTAAGTTCATGAAACAAAGTTTTTGGCACAGCAGTTTACAATAACACAGTCCACTAACCGAGTATTAAAAGAGAAGCGCCTTCCCATCGCTGTGGAAGGCGCTTTTTTCTACAGAAGACTAGTCTGGAGTATGGTTGAATGAGCCTATTAAAATGTTAAACTCAAGTGCTAGAAATGTGACGCATCCTGTTTCACCCAACAGATGCCCCATCTTACACAAGCGGGAGGTTATCCTGCGCTAGGAGTTCTTATGTCTGACCGTGTGGTTTCAGTTTATCGACGTCACCCCCTAGATGTTATCTTTGCGCCGCAGAATGTTGCTGTGATTGGTGCAACAGAGACCGAAGGGAGCGTAGGACGCACCATCCTTCGCAATCTCATCAGCAATCCCTTCAACGGGACTGTCTTTCCCGTCAATCCAAAGCGCAATAGTGTCTTGGGGATTCACGCCTACCCAAAGATTGCCGACGTGCCAGCCCAAGTCGATCTGGCAGTGGTGGTCACGCCCGCACTCTCTGTGCCAGGGGTGATCGAAGAATGTGTCCAAGCTGGTGTCAAAGGGGCAATTATCATCTCGGCTGGTTTCAAAGAGATCGGCAAAGCAGGTGCACAGCTAGAAGAAAAGATTCTGCGCCGTGCACGCAGCGCGCAAATGCGTATCATTGGCCCCAACTGCTTGGGCGTAATGAGTCCCATCACAGGTCTCAATGCCACCTTTGCCAAGGGAATGGCCCTACCCGGCAATGTCGGCTTCATCAGCCAGAGTGGCGCGCTCTGTACCTCGGTGCTGGACTGGAGCTTCCGCGAAAATGTGGGCTTCAGCGCCTTTGTCTCCGTCGGCTCCATGCTCGATGTAAACTGGGGCGATCTCATCTACTACTTGGGCGATGACGAGAATACAAAGAGCATTGTCATGTACATGGAGAGTATCGGCGATGCTGAATCCTTTCTATCTGCCGCGCGCGAGGTTTCGCTGAGTAAGCCTATTATCGTGATTAAAGCAGGACGCACCAGCGCCGCCGCCCAAGCCGCTGCGTCACACACAGGCTCGCTCGTAGGTAGTGATGATGTTCTGGATGAAGCCTTCCGCCGCTGCGGTGTGTTGCGCGTAGATCATCTCTCACATCTCTTTTCAATGGCCGAAATTCTGTCAAAGCAACCGCGTCCGCGTGGCCCGCGGCTCACCATCGTCACCAATGCAGGTGGCCCTGGCGTGTTGGCAACCGATGCGCTAGTAGAAGGAGGAGGACAGCTTGCACCTCTCTCCGAGGCAACCATACGCGACCTGAATACAGTCTTGCCCCGTCACTGGAGCCACGCCAACCCCATTGATATCTTGGGCGATGCCGATGAAAAACGCTATACCGATGCCGTTAAGATTGCCATGGCAGACCCCGAAAGCGATGGCCTCATGATCATCCTCACGCCGCAAGACATGACATCCCCCACGAAAACCGCGGATCAACTGCGCGATATTGTGGTAAACACCAAGAAGCCTGTAATCGCCAGTTGGATGGGTGGCCCTGATGTGGTCGCAGGGGTAGATATTCTCAACCGCGCCAACATTCCAACCTTCGATTTCCCTGACATGGCAGCACGCATCTTCAACTATATGTGGCGCTACAGCGACAATCTACGCTCCATCTACGAGACCCCATCACTGCCCGTCGCCAGTGCCGCCGAAGCAACCAATCAGCAACGCGCCACCGACCTAATCGAAAATATCCGCCAAGCAGGACGCACAATTCTCACAGAGTATGAGAGCAAACAAGTTTTTGCAGCCTATGGCATTCCAACCGTAGAAACTCATCTTGCAGAAACCGTAGAAGACGCAGTTGCTCAAGCCGAAAAATTGGGTTATCCCGTAGTGCTCAAACTGAACTCCTTGACCATCACCCACAAAACGGATGTACAAGGGGTACAGCTAAACCTACGCGATGAAGAGGCAGTGCGCGAGGCGTATGCAACCATTCAAACAGCGGTGCAACAACATGCCAGTGCGGAAGACTTTCAGGGTGTAACCGTTCAACCGATGGTCAAGCTGAATGGATATGAGTTGATTATCGGCAGCAGCCAAGATGTACAATTCGGCCCCGTGTTGCTCTTTGGCACCGGCGGCGTCTTGGTAGAGGTCTTCAAAGACCGTGCGCTGGGGTTGCCCCCACTCAATACCACACTTGCGCGCCGCATGATGGAACAGACAAAAATCTATTCGGCATTGCGCGGCGTGCGCGGGCGCAAATCAGTGGATCTGGAAGCGCTTGACCGGCTCATGGTACGCTTTAGCCAATTAGTCGTCGAGCAGCCACGCATCAAAGAGATTGACATCAACCCGCTCTTGGCTTCCGAAGACCAGATCATTGCCCTGGACGCACGCATTATGCTGCATGATCCTTCCTTGCCAGATTCAGAACTGCCCACCTCTGCCATTCGTCCCTATCCGATCCAATACATACGCCCCTTTACCTTGGCTGATGGCAGTAGCGTCGAAATTCGCCCGATCAAGCCCGAAGACGAACCGTTGATGACGGAATTTACAATGGGGTTGTCACCAGACAATCTCTACTTGCGCTATTTTCACGCAGTCTCGCCCAGCAGCCTGATCTCGCATGAACAGTTGGCTCGCATGTGCTTTGTGGACTACAACCGCGAGATGGCGTTGGTTGCGGTACAGAACGATGCCAAGACGAAGCGCCCACAGATCATCGCCCACGGTCAGCTTACCAAGCTCCATGGCTCCAATGATGCAGAATTTGCAATCCAGGTGCGTGACCAATATCAAGGGACGGGCTTGGGGACAGAACTGCTCAATCGCCTTCTGGAAATTGCGCGCGATGAAGGGATTGAACGGGTTGTCGCTGAGATCATGCCAGAAAATGTAGGGATGCGCCGCATCTGTACCAAACTCGGCTTTAGCTTCAAACGCCTTCTCGACAGCCAAAACATCCTGGCAGAGATTCAACTAGAACCTCAAGAGCATTCCACCGAAGAAATTGACGCCGAAGAAGTCAACGTAGTAGGCGACTAAACGCCGGATCACCCCTTCCTCGGAACTGGGAGATCCAAGGAAGGTCACACCCCAAGAAAACGAATCACATAACCTCAAATAAACGCATCCAATCAAAAAGGAGCCGTAGCGAACTAGGCTACGGCTCCTTTTTTGGTTCTTAACTAACAGTCGTTGCGCCTAGCTTGCCGCGCCCCAACTGACCATCTGCTCGGCAACATAGGAGTAATCCAGTTCAACATCAACGGGCAAAGGACGCTGATTGCTGCCATCCGCATTCATCACCCACAAGCGCCACGCCCCCGCGCTATTCTCCGCATCGCGATTGCTGAGAAAAACAATCGTTTGTCCATCAGGACTCCAGGCTGGAGAGACATTTGATGGCATTTCATCCACCAAAGCGGTAGCAGGTCGGGTTAACGCAGAAAGCCCGGCTCCCTCCCTGTTAATCGTAAAAATTTCCCAGTGACTGCCCTCGCGCGACTGAAAGATAATGCGGTTACCATTCGGCTGCCAGGCCGGATCTTGATAATAAGGCGCTTGAATAAGTGCCTTTGTCTCGACAACTGGCTGGTCGGCGGTAATTTCCAAACCAGTACTAGCGTGATAGACAATGCCATCGGTATGCCAATTGGGCGCTTGCACTGTATTGAGCGCATTGAGGTCGCGATAATTCTCGCCATTAAAATCGACGCGACTCAAGCCAAATTCGGGTAGGCTCGACATTGGAAAATCTTCAAGGAAAGGATTATCAGGCAGACAAATGCCAAATCCTAGATCGCGGCACCTAAAAGAACCTGCCAAGCGCACGAAGGCAATCCACTTTCCGTCTGGACTCCACGTTGCGCTGCGTAAAGCTTCCCCACCACTCCAAATACGTCGTTCATTCTTCCCATCAATATCAACCAGATAAAGACCCTGATCTCCACCGAAGCGTGTAAACGCAACTGTCTTTCCATCTGGGCTAATCGCAGGCTCAATGCCACTCGTCAAAGGGTAAAGTTCACCCGATTCCAGGTGATAGGCATAAATTGTACCCCCATTGCTGCTTTGAAAGACCAACGTCCCACTTAACCCCGTAGCGGCGGCACTGCCATTGCTGCGCACGACAACAGGACTCGATGCCAATGCAGGTTCAGCAACTGTTGCAGCGGTTGCACCAGGAGTTGCCGAAGCTTGAGGGGTAGATTGAGGGACAGCCTGGTCAGCACGCTCAGAAACGGGAACACTGAGGATCGGACGGCTCACGCTCATAAATTCAGCCGCAACCCAACCATAGCCATCCTCCAGATCAGGCGTCACTAGCTCGATCCAGGTAGCCGCAGCATTACGACCACTGACTTCAAAGGTGTCAGCAGGTTCCGCCTTGCCTATCAGCGCAAAGTTAGTACCAGGCCCACTACGAATATTGAGCCGCGAATCCGTGATCGCAACAGTGGCGGTGATACGATTTGGATCAGTTGGCTCGGTTGGATCGGTTGCGCCATTGCCTGTCGCACCAGCCTCAGCCGTATCCGATGTGGATTCGGGTTGCTCACCAGCAACGGGTTCTTCGGAACTTGCCGACCCCGATGCCGCTGGCAAACCTGTGGTTGAATCGAGCACAGGAAGCCCTTCAACGTTAAAAATTACGACCGAAGCTGTTTGCACCCAACCGGCTGCACCCGACGAAACCATGACCACAAGCCACTGCCCGTCTTCGGTGCGTCCCCAAGCAGTTAATGCCGTGCCGGTGGGCAGTTGTCGGATCTCTGTTCCATCTGGTCGATCATAGAGCGCGGCCCCTCCACCGCGTACCACAGCAACCAAAGACCCTTCTCCTCCCCCAGATGAACTACCTGAAGGAGCGGCAACTGCGCGTGTAGGAACCGCCGTTGCTGTTGGAACTGGTGACGGAGTTGGCGAGGGAATTGGTGTCTCCGTAGGGGTTGGGCTAGCTGTCGGCGTGGGCGACGGCAAAGGCGTCGCGGTCGGTGTCGGCAGCAAGACTGGTTCTTCAGATACAGGTGCCTCTCCTAGATTTGCGAAAGTGGTCGGTGCAGCCACAGGCTGTGTACCTTCCACCATCACTGGCAGTTGTTCCAAACCAAAGAGCACAACATCGCTGACCTCCATCCAGCCAGCCAAATCACTGTCATTGTGGATCACCACCCAAAGATTATCCGCCGAACGTCCCACCGCAGTCAACACTGTTCCCGGTGCAAGTTCGCTGATCGATTCCCCGCCTGGGGTTGAATACAAATTCGCGCCACTAGCACCGACAATTGCCAATGTACCAGAGTTCGACGCGCCACTTTGTGCCGCCGGAGCAGCATAGACGGTGCGATTCCAACTTTGGCTTGCGATTCCAGCGGCAGTGATGATCCCCAAGAAGAGAATGATCACCCCCCGCACCAGACGTGTATACCGGCGGTCGCGTAGACGCTCACGCGGCTCCGAACCAACAGATTTTCTTTGTTGGCAAGAGAGATTGCCGTCTTCCCAACTCATAGCCTTCTCCGTCTTTGACCGATCAAATCGGCACTGTTCAGATAATTTCACGAACTTCTACAAAGGTAAACACATAAACATAAAGAGCGAGATCAATCAGACGTTTGCAAGCCTCAACAAAAAACAAAACATTTTTTGCTACCCTATCCTAAACAGTCCGAGTTCGTACCTTTGCAACTGCTTGTTTCGCCTACTGACCTTGACAAGTTTGACAAACAT
>JBBQIG010000164.1:0-9249 GCA_038324715.1 Anaerolineae bacterium
AACTGCAATCAGGCTATGCCAGAAACAGTTTTTACACGCTAAGTTCTAGCAAAACGGCTCTTTCACACAACTAAATTGCCCGGCATCACGTCTTGCATGATGGAAGGTTGTTTTGTATGGGCATGATAGATATGCCTAGTAAACAGAGCCTCTAGCACCACTACCCATTGTGGCATGGAAGCAACCTTCCTGCCAATTGCAGGTTGCAATGGTATAATATAGCTTGATATACGAATATAGTAGAACGAAATTGATAGACTGTATATCACCGCTACATAATATGAGTACGTAGCGTAAAGATTCTAAAAAAGTGAAGGATTTAGGAATGACCAAACTCGAACGCTATCCAAGTTATGCCGCATGTGTAGCTAATGCATTAAGTACTTCACGGCAACCTTTGAGCGTCGATATCCTACTAACAAAGGTTGCGGGCCAACGTCCGTTGGGTAAGGGCGCACGAAGCGCCGTTTATCGAGCTATTGGTCAACTGTTTCAAGCAGTTTCTGTAGCGCCTGGGCGTTATGGATGGCTCTCACATCTCTTGGCCGAAAGTACCTTTCGCCATCCGTTAACCAGTGCAGAAGCACGCCGCGGCTTCCTTCTGCTGGATGAGTTGGAACACACTGTTTTCTTCCCGCAGTTCTTTCAAGAGAACCGTCCCGAAGAACGCATACTTAATATTGAACTCTTTGGGGGCCCAACAATTCAAGCCGAAGCCTCCATTGAGCGCAAAACTTGGTCTCTTCAATTAGGCCCAGAGTTTACAGCCTGGTTTGACGACCAGGGTGGGCAGAATAAAGATGACCTGCTCATTACCGTTGCTGATGCGGAAGCAGCCGATTACCAGCTCCGCCTCAATCTGCGCGAAATGCGTGATGAACGCGCTATTCGCAATCGCAACATCCAACTGGCATTGTCGGCTGAAGAAATCGTGGCAGAAGACCGACGCACGCGTCCAGCCATGCCCACGTGGGAACTTGTGGCACGCTTGATTGGCCGCGGCTTCTATAAGGAACAACCGGCCCCTGATGATCTGCATTATGTGCTGCACGAATACAGCATGTTGCGCTTCAGCGAGGGCCTAGGCTACCAACTGGAAATCACCGACGAGAATGAAGATTATCAAACTCGTCGTCAACTTGCCTATACACTCTCGATGGAGAGTGACGAGGCAGATTACAATGTCATTGCACCAGAGCAATATCGAGATTCTTCTTGGGACAACAGAACAGCAAAAGAAGCACCCTCCGACCTCTATAACCATGACGAGCTTGGAGATGACGAATTCTGTGCTTCCTACCAAACTTACCTGGAAAGCTTCCAAATCGTGGAGCCAGGTGGTGAAGCCATTGCCCATGACGACTTCCATCTATTAGAAGCTGAATTAGAGATGCTGGTGCGCTTGGAACAAGAGTTTGGGCGACTGTTACGGGATCAAGAGGAACGCAAAGAGTACCTCGCCGCCCTTCTCTTCATTGATCCAGATGAATTCTTGGAGAGCGGATGGGATATGCCGGACGACCCAGATACGGCGAGTCCACCCTTCTGGTCCAACTAGAGATTCAGCTATCGCTTATGGCCTTGACCGCCGCCGAGTGGCGGCGGTCGTTTTGTCCGCAACACTGGACATGCAAACTAACAGAGACCGATGAATAAACCCGTCAGCTGTCGTTACTTTTATGGAGATTACTTTCGCGGCAAAAACAAAGAAGAATGTCGCCTCATTGACGCCAATCCTGCGAACACACGGGAGTGGCATCGGAGCTTGTGCGATCGCTGCCCCGTACCAGAATTACTCATTGCCAGTAATAGCCGCGATCTCCTGCTCGAAGCGGAGGTAAAGCGTAAATTCTTGCGCGATAATGTAGAAGTCACCTTTGCCATCTGCAGCAAACATAAACTCGAATTGGAAGATCCACGCTACTGCCCAGAATGTGCGGCAGAAACAGAACGCAAAAGCAGCGTTGTATCTGCCAAGTAGCCAGTTTGGAGAGCGTACACTCGCTATGCTACACTCAAGCGAGTAGAGCAACATGCAAACCTCAACAGTTTGCATCCCACAACTTAATCTCGGGGAGCTTGGGGATCCAGGCTGAGAGGGCGATTATCCATCGCCGACCCGCAAACCTGATCTGGGTAATGCCAGCGAAGGGTAGGCGTTGATTCATGCATTTGCTTGCCTTGCCCAGATCAGGGCAAGGTTTTTTATTTTATGGAGAGGCTAAAGCAATGCAATCACGCAAAACAAATCTACTTTCGTTCACACTTCTAACTGCGCTGCTAATTTTTCTAGCAGCCTGCCAACCCATCCAGAGTGTTCAAACAGCTCAACCAGGCACGTCATCGACCGGCGCGCCAGCAACCCTCGTCATCGGCAGCCACGACTCTTTTGCCATCAGCGAAGAGATCATCACCAATTTTGAGCAAGAACACAACGTCACCCTCCAGTTCCTCGAACTGGGTGACGCAGGTGAAGCACTCAACAAATTGATCCTTAGCCAAGATGCCCCCTTAGCGGATGTCTTCTTCGGTGTTGATAACACCTTTCTCAGCCGCGCATTAAATGCAGAAATCTTTGCGCCCTACGAGTCTCCTCTCTTGGAGCAGATTCCAGATGAACTAGAGCTAGATCCGGAGCATCGTTTGCTCCCAGTCGACACTGGTTATGTCAATATCAATGCCGACAGTCGCTGGTTCGAGGAAAATGGCATCCCCTTGCCCACCACCCTCGAGGACCTAGCCGAGCCAGAATATGAGGGCTTGCTTGCCGTTATGAATCCAGCAACTTCATCGCCTGGGCTTGCCTTTCTCATCACAACCATCGCCCATTTTGGTGAAGAAAACTACTTGGATTATTGGCAGGCGCTGCGTGACAACGATGTCCTGATCACAGACGGGTGGAGCACAGCCTATTATGAGTACTTTACAGTCGGTTCTGGCGGCACTGGCGATCGCCCTCTGGTGGTCAGCTACACCTCAAGCCCACCTGCCGACATTATCTTTGCCACCGATGATCGCACCGAACCTGCCAGTGTCAACATCTCGCCCGAAGATGGCACCTTCCGGCAAATTGAGTTTGTTGGGATTATCGAAGGAACTCAACAGCGCGAGTTGGCGGAAGCGTGGGTAGATTACATGTTAAGCCCCGCGTTCCAGAATGACATTCCCTTGCAAATGTTTGTCTATCCCGCCAACGAAAATGCGACACTACCGGAGTTATTCACCCAATACGGCGAAATACCCTCCGATCCAGTCAATGTTGACCCAAGCGTCATTGAGGCCAATCGCGAAGCCTGGATTGAAGCCTGGACGGATGTAATGCTGCGCTAGGTTTAAACATCTTTCCACAGAAGAGCCAATAAGGGTACCCACATCCTCAAAGCCCACACAACAGAGTTGGGCTTTGAGGATGTTTTCAACAGATAATCAAGCCAGGGTCTGTCCCACGATTTAGGCGAATCAAGCAAAAGGGTCTCTGTCATTCCGTAGGAATCTCTCCGCCAAGCGCACAGATCGGAGAAATTCTACGGAATGACAACCTGCACGCCTAGAACTCGAGATGCACCCTCAAGCCACCTACTTCTCAAATGACATCTAGATGAAACTGAACACCCTTGTCCGTACCCTACTCTACACCCTACCCCTGGTCTACCTTGCCTTCTTTTTCTTTTACCCTCTAGGGCGAATTTTTCAACTCAGTCTGGGTGAGGCAGGTCTCGATGAGATCATCGCCATCTTCAAGGGCAGTTTCTTCTGGCAGACGCTCTGGTTCACCATCTGGCAAGCGGCACTCTCTACCCTGCTTACCTTGCTAGCCGGTCTACCGCTAGCCTTTCTCTTTGCCCACTACCAATTCCCTGGCAAGACACTGTTGCGCGCACTCACCACCATTCCCTTCGTTCTGCCAACCGTGGTCGTGGCAACGGCATTTTCTGCACTCTTGGGGTCAAATGGCGTGCTCAATCAGTGGGCACAAGAGTGGTTTCGTCTAACCACTCCGCCCATACGACTGCAACAAACCATTTGGGCGATTCTCATTGCCCACACCTTTTACAACACCAGTGTGATCATCCGCACCGTCGGTGGCTTTTGGGCCAATCTCAACCCGCGTCTAGAAGAGGCGGCGGCTGTACTTGGCGCAGACACATGGGCAAGATTGCGATACATTACCCTCCCCCTGCTCTTGCCGAGCATCCTCGCCGCCAGCCTGCTCGTCTTTCTCTTCTGCTTTACCAGCTTCGGCGTCATTCTTATCTTGGGTGGCTTGCGCTTTGCCACGCTTGAAATAGAGATCTACCGTCAAGCCGTAACGCTCTTTAACCTGCCCACGGCAGCAATCTTGGCACTAATCCAAATGCTCTGCACCTTTGCGGTGATGGCTCTTTACACACGGATGCAAGCACGCGCAAGCCTGCCCTTGGAACAGCGTCCCCAGCGTTCCACCGCCCGCCCACCACGCACAGTGGGCGATAAAGTGGCGTTGGGTCTGGGCATGGTCTTCATGCTTCTCATCCTCCTCTCACCCCTGATTGCGCTTGTCTGGCGCAGCGTTACCTTAGGGGATCAGGGATTCACCTGGGCCTATTATGCCGAGCTAGCCGTCAACCGTCGCCAAAGCGCCTTCTTTGCCGCACCTGTGGTCGCCATCCGTAACTCCTTGATCTTTGCCAGCGCAACGGTCTTCTTGAGCTTGCTCCTCGGCATCAGCAGTGCCTATCTATTAGCCCAACCGCGCCGCTGGACGGTTGCGATCTTGGAGCCAATCTTTCTGCTCCCACTAGGTGCATCCGCCATCACCCTCGGCTTTGGCTATATTATCTCAATGGGCGCATTACGCACCTCACCCTTGCTAATCCCCATAGCCCATACGCTCATTGCAGCCCCTTTTGTCGTACGCACCTTTCTGCCAGCCCTACGCAGCCTTGACCCGCGCCTGCGCCAAGCCGCAGCAACATTAGGAGCCTCGCCAACGCGGGTGTGGTGGGAGATCGATGCGGGGCTGCTAGGTCGTGCAGTACTCGTTTCTGCGGCCTTTGCCTTCACCATCAGCCTGGGCGAATTTGGAGCGACCTTGCTCATCAGCCGCCCCGACCTCCCCACCATGCCCGTCGTCATCTACCGCGCACTCAGCCAACCAGGTCTGCTTAATTTGGGACAAGCCCTTGCCATGAGTACAATCCTCATGCTCACATCCGCAGCGGGGCTAATCGCCATTGAGCGTTTCCGCATCAACGACATCGGGGAATTTTAAGTAGACCTATGCCTGAAGCAGTAGCACCAAAGTCACTAGAACCAAAGACACCAGCACCAGAGATAGGAACGCGCGAGCCGATCCTGCAACTCGAAGCCATCAACAAAACCTATGCAGGGAATATCCAGGCACTAGTCGATATTCACCTGAGCGTTGCCCCCGCGGAGATCCTCTGTCTCCTCGGCCCCAGTGGCTGTGGCAAGACCACATTGTTACGCGTGGTGGCAGGATTGGAGACGGCAGACAGCGGACGCATACTCTTTAACGGCCAAAATTTAGGCAACAAACCCGTACACCAGCGCGGCTTTGGCTTTATGTTTCAAGATTTTGCCCTCTTCCCCCACCGCACGGTAGCAGAAAATGTCGCCTTTGGTCTGCGCATGGCAAATTGGCCTCGCACCCAACAAACAGAGCGTGTGGAGGCGATGCTAGAACTGGTCAACCTCCCTGGCTATGGCAAGCGTACCATTTTCGAGTTGAGTGGCGGCGAACGTCAACGGGTGGCATTGGCACGCAGCCTCGCCCCCAATCCGGCACTGCTCATGCTTGATGAACCATTGGGTAGCCTAGATCGAGGTCTGCGCGAGGAGTTGGTGGAAGAACTGCGACGAATCTTGAAGGAAACGGGGGTCACAGCCCTCTATGTCACCCATGACCAAGACGAAGCCATGGCGCTAGGTGATCGCATGGTCATTATGCGACGCGGTCACATGGAGCAAGTTGGCACACCCACCGCAATCTACACCCAGCCCGCCACCCCCTTTGTGGCACGTTTCTTGGGCTTCACCAATCTACTGCCGGCTCAACACCAGGGTAACACAGTCACGACACCGCTAGGCCCATTCCCGCTTCAAGCACCCAGCGATGCCACCGAACTCACGTTGCTCCTACGCCCCGAAGCCGCCCGTCTAGCCCCTGCCACAGAAGAGACCTCAGAGCCTGCGGCAGAAATGTACAGCCCAGTCGGCTTTCATCCCTGGGGCACCAGTGGCGAGATCGTTCTGCTCCACGGACATTTGCTTGCAGCCACCTATCACGGCAGCCACTACCGTATCGAGGTAGGTGTAAAACAAAAAACAACCCCTGGAATAACCCCAGAAGTCGCCATGCCCGACATCGTTTTCCAACTGCCAGCCTATCAACGTACCGAAAAAATGCCCGAGAAAATATCAGAGCAACCAGAAAACCTGCGCCCAATCGAGTTACCTGCCATCGGTGAACCAATCCGCTTGCTCATCTATACCCGCTTGGCGACATTGCTACCCTACCCTGCATTTGCAATTTGAGCCTATGGATCAGAATTATGGAACGATCCTCTTGAGGGCATTTCTCTTAAATTGAGAATTGACTTAAATGCGTTTCCACTCCGCCCAATCTGAATGGGCATGGACAACCAGCGTCGGGCAATCTACAGCTTCCGTAATTTGTTCTGCCAAATTCTCTAAATAATGTCCGCCCATCGCATCCTGCGCATGCGCACCAATCACTAATAGATCCGCCGCAGGCTTCCCGCCTTCGCCATTGCAGACACTCGTCAACACATCAAGCACCGCTCCCGAACGTAGGGTCACTTCCACCACAATTCCTTCATCTTTCAAAAGGTTACGGATACGCCGCAATTCGACCACACCCGGAAGTATCGCAGCAATCTTTTCATCACCCTCAAGTGCCAGATTAAACTCGTCTACGGTTGTATAAAAAAGCGAAAGTTGGGAGACAGCGTGTACAAGTTCCAACCGCGCATCATACGCCACAGCAAGGCGCGCGGCAAAGCGTGCATCCTGTTCGCTCTGGGGTCCACCGCTCAACCCCACGACAATGCGCCGCAGTTGGGTTGCCTTGCCGCGTGGAACCCAGACGGTCGCGGGTGCAGAACCGACAAAACGTCCAATCCGTGACCCAAGCAACATGCGTAAGATCCCATGATGGTCACTTGGGGCCGGAATTACAAGATCATAGCTTGTCACAGTACACGCCTGAACTATCGCCTGGGAAAACGGTCCTGTTGCCCGCAACGTCATGACTTTGCCATCTACAATCTTCGTCCACCTATCAAGATTAGGCGGGAAAGTCGTGAGAAGAAGGTCTAGATCAAAGGAGAACTTCTTCGCAAGAAGCTCAACAGTCTTCTGTGCAAGTCTGCGCTGTGGTTCATCATAATAGACTAAAACGTGCATTGAATGTTACTTCCCTACCTTCCCTCAAACAAATAACAAGAGCAATGGCACAGCCACCAAGACCAGTACAAAGGCCAGCAATGACCACCGGCTTGCCAGTACCAAATCCAATAAGCGATTCATCCCCCGCTGATAGGGCCGATACAGAAATAGCAGAATGAGCATCGAAAAGAACGTGACACAGATCACCTCCACCAGGACAATGGTAAAGGCTCGCGGAGAATTTAAGAGGAGCGAGGCAAAGAGTGTGTCGACAAAGGTGGTAATATTTGCCCCCATAATATAGGGAATCACATTCTCACGTCGAATGTAGCCGCGTGTTGCCAGGGGGACAAGCAGGGTCAACGACACAGAGACGGAAAGGGTGATGCTCGTAAACAATGCCCCAATTGCAAACATGATCATTGGCCGGTAAATCGCATTGGCAAGATTGCCAAAACGGGAATTTTCAGGATCGATCTCAGGCAAGACGGAATCGAAAAGCTTAAACGCCCCAAGTAGCGCCCCAATGCCAGCTACGAAGACTCCCCAGAAGGGCAACATCATCTGCACCCATAGCACAATGGGATCAAAGAGTAGATCAATGGCAGACTCCAGCGCCGCGGGAGTGCCAAAGCGCACGCCATCTAACCAGCCCTCTTGTAAAATCCACACACCAAGGGCCAAGGCAGGTATATAGATGGTGGCAGTCACGGCAAAACCCAACACCCCAATCGCCACACTTGCCACGCGTTTGTGACCACGCAGGTGATAGATAAATCCTACAAAGAGCACAATAAAGGATGCACCTAACCTTGAACCGGTCAACATCCCCAATGCCCCAAGATCCGTGATTGCGGCGCTACTGTACAAGGTCAGTGCAATTGCCGCCACGGGCGAGCCACTCAGTACCACATAGGCACCTAGCCAGCCAAAGCCCACGGATTGGCGCAGCCCAGAGACCTGCCACTGCGAGAGTAAAGGGGCCAACTCACTCGCAGCCGCCTTTAGTAATTCTAGGGCCAAAATAAATAAGGCTAGCCCAGCAACAGCCGCGGCAGCCCTAACTAATCCTGCTCGGAACATGAATTATCTCGCCGTCAAATGTATCATGAATAGGTCGTTACTTGTCGTCTGTGATTCACACAGGGGTACAACCTCTAGTTCTGCACATCTATAGAGTATAGATGTGCATCCAACTTACTGTGCTGGCATCAACAACGATTGTTGGCTCGTATTGGCAGCAGCCCACGCCTGTGTACCGTCGTCCAACTCCACAAGCCACCAGACAATTGTGTCCGTATCACCGCGTGTATACTCAGGCCCACCAATGATAGTTGCCTCCACCCCATCCGACATCGCACCCAGCACAGTTCCCAAATCGGCACCAGGTTCACTACGCAGTGCCAGTTGCAACCCAGGCACAATTTGCACCCGCATCCCAATGCCCAAATCAGCCCTGGCATTACGGCTTAATGGCAAATTCTCACCACCCGCAAGTGCGGCAGCAGCCCCAATCGTTGTCACTTGCTCATCCACAAGCGGGGGCGTCCCCTCAGGAATTTCACTCACCACTTCGCTTACATCGCTTACAGGCGTTTCAGATGGAGACTGTGTCAACGCACCTTCTTCGGGATCGTTGCCCAACCCCAGCAATGCAGAGACAAGCCAAACAAGTAACAACAACCCCACCACCGCGACGATTGCTTTGGCATAATAAGGTTTCCAGCTCAGTGCAGCCTGCACACCCCCTGGACGCGCGCCCAGGGGTGGGAGCCGCACCTGCATCCCTTCGCGAACCTGCAACGTCTCCAAAATACGCATGGGTACAGGGTTACCACC
>JBBQIG010000165.1:0-9238 GCA_038324715.1 Anaerolineae bacterium
GGCGACGGACAGTGCTACCAGAGGTACGAATTGCGAAAAAGAACAATGCAACGAATTAACTCGAGGTTTGAGACGCAACTCGAATCTGCCCAAACTGCCAGTTAATTCTCGGTCGTTCTTCTGTGTACTTGTTTCTCTCTGGTAGCATTGTCTCTTACGCCGCTCACAATATCCATTTTTGTCAAAAGTCCAATTTATAGAGCAAGCAGTTTTAATCTGAGCAATTGCCGGCTCCTTTCTTGCTCGGCTACAATGAATGCTATGGCACTTGATCAATTGTTGGCTGATTTGCGTGGCGATGGGCAATTTATGGCGAATGTGATGGCATGGCACACATTGCCAGCCCAGAACGCGCGTACGCTGCCCATTCCACCTTTCCTGCATCCTGCGCTGCACCAGGCCCTCGCCACGCGCGGGATTCAGCAACTTTATACCCACCAGACGCAAGCTGTAGAAGCGGCGCTGGCAGGGCAAGCCATTGCCGTGGTGACTCCGACTGCCAGTGGCAAGACGCTCTGCTATAACTTGCCTATCCTCGATACCTTGTTGCGCGATCCAGATGCGCGTGCCCTTTATCTTTTCCCAACCAAGGCATTGGGTCATGATCAGTTGGAAGAGTTGGATGCGTGGCGCAATACGCTCAAGCGCCAGGGGTTGCCTGCCAGCACCTTCAATGCCGCGGCTTATGATGGGGATACCCCTTCCAGTGCGCGCACACGGCTACGCAAAGAGGCGCGGCTGATCATCACCAACCCTGACATGTTGCACATGGGTATTCTTCCCTATCACACGCAATGGGAAGCCTTCTTCAGTGGGCTGCGCTATGTGGTGCTTGATGAGATGCACACCTATCGAGGGGTCTTTGGCAGCCATGTTGCCAACGTATTGCGGCGGCTGCGTCGAGTCTGCGCCGCCTATGGCAGTGTGCCTCAATTTATTTGCACCAGTGCCACCATCGCCAATCCAGGGCAATTGGCGCAACAGTTGACTGAATCACCTGTGACCGTGATTGATGAGACGGGGGCACCGCGCGGGGCTAAACATATCATCCTCTATAACCCGCCACTCTTTGATGCGGACAAAGGCTTGCGCCGTTCGAGTACTCTTGAAGCGCAAGAATTGGCGGCGCGCTGCGTGTTGGGGGGCGTGCAAACGATTGTCTTTGGCCGTTCGCGGCTGACCACCGAATTGCTGCTTACCTATCTGCGAGAGCGCGTGGCAAAGCTCTGGGCTGCGGGTGAAGTACGCAACCGGCGCGAGGTGGCTGTGGGTCTCTTGTCACCCGATTTACCTGTCTATACCCAAATTCGTGGCTATCGAGGGGGCTATCTGCCAGAGGAGCGGCGCGCCATTGAAGCCGGGCTACGCGCGGGTGAGGTGCGTGCGGTGGTGGCAACCAATGCGCTGGAATTAGGCATTGACATTGGGCAGTTGCAAGCGGCAGTCCTCTGTGGCTATCCCGGCACATTGGCAAGTACTTGGCAGCAGATGGGGCGTGCGGGGCGCACGCAAGAGGCGGCGCTGGCAATGCTGGTGGCAACCGGGGGCGCGCTGGATCAATATGTGATTCGCCACCCGGAATTTCTCTTTGAGCGCACGCCGGAACATGCCCTGATCAACCCCGATAATTTGCTGTTGCTGCTTGATCATCTGCGCTGTGCCGCCTTTGAGATGCCTTTTGCTGCGGGCGAGGGCTTTGGGCAAAGTCCCTATAGCGCCGAGGTGCTGGCACTCTTGGCGGAACAAGGTGATCTGCATGTGCAGGGCAGTGCCTACTTCTGGATGGGCACGGCTTATCCTGCGCGTACCGTCAACTTGCGCGCATCCAGTAGTGATACGGTGGCAATCCAGGCGGGGAGTGCGGACAATCCTATGATTATCGGCGCGGTGGATCATGCCAGCGCGCCACGCATGCTGCACGACGGCGCGATTTATCTGCACGAAGGGCAAAGCTATGTGGTGGATGAGCTTGACCTAGCCGAGAGTCTGGCGCATGTACGCACGGTGCAGGTGGATTATTACACTGATGTGCTTGCCGAAACCGAGGTGGAGGTGCTTGCCGAGCATGACCAGACGGTGCAAGATGGCGCACAGGCAACGCATGGCGACTTACGCGTGATTCAAACGATCAACGGCTACCGGCGCATCAAACGCTTCACCCATGAGACATTGGGCGTCTTTCCTCTCTCCTACCCACCCCAGCTTGTGGAGACGAGTGGCTATTGGTTTAGCATCTTGCCAGAGACACAGGCGGCATTAGAGGCGGCAGGTGAGTGGAACGACTCGCTGAATAATTATGGCCCCAATTGGGCAGAGCAACGGCAGCAGGTGCGCACGCGTGATGGTTTCTGTTGTACCAAATGTGGCGCACCCGAAGGCCGCGGTCGCCAGCATGATGTGCATCACGTCAAGCCCTTTCGCACCTTTGGTTATGTGCCAGGGATCAATGACCATTATTTGCTTGCCAACCGCTTGAGCAATCTGGTGTTGGTCTGTCGGGCCTGCCATCAACGCTTGGAGGTGGGGGTACGCGTGCGCAGTGGGCTGGATGGGGTTGCCTATGCCATGAAAAACTTGGCCCCACTTTATCTCATGTGTGATCCCCAGGATATTGGCGTTCATGTGGTGCGCTCTGAAGTGGCAGGAGTGGCACAGCACCAGCAACAGACGGCCCAATCGCCTGATGCAGTCCAACTTGAGGCAGATTCATCAGAAGTGCCAGGAGTGCCAGAGATAGTAAGGGAGGGGCCACAACTTCCCACCATCTACATCTATGAGCGCGCTGTGGCAGGGTTAGGGTTTAGCGCACGCCTCTTTGAACTGCATACAACGCTGATGGCTGCGGCCTATGAACTGATTGCGCGCTGTAGCTGTCCCCACGGTTGCCCCGCTTGCGTTGGCCCTGTGCTTGAAAATGAAGCGGCGCAACTAGACACCAAGCGACTTGCCCTGGCTCTGTTGCGCCAACTTGTCAACCAACCTTTGCCTGTTGCTACGGCAACGCCCAATCCTGATGTCGAGTTTTGACTGTTATTTATACCTACTGCTTGGCATCTAGCTTTAGGGCAAGCGTCTCTGCATTGTGGCGCATGTGCGAAAGGCATCGCTGCATGTGTTCTACGTCTTCCGCGGTAAGACCCGCAGTCACAGTTTCCTGAAAAGCATCGCGTTCACCGCGCCGTTCCTCCACAAAGTCACGACCTTGAGCCGTCAACGCCACCACCGTAAAGCGATTATCTGCGGGGTGAGGCCAACGTGTCACCAATCCTTCGGTTTCTAATTGCTTTACTTGCCGCGTAATGGCTGCGGCATCCACATGCAGCCTTTGTGCCAGCAGCGCTTGCGTCACATTCTCTTCGTCATTGAGACGCTTGAGAATTGCCCAGCGCGCTCGGCTCATGCCCATGAAACGCTCAAAGGTCGTGATCACCTCATGGTACGTCTGCGAGAGGTGTTGCAGCAGCGAAGCAGACGCTACCACGTCTATCTCCACCTGCGTGGCAAGTTGGGGGGATGCTACCTTTCCTGTTGATTCTGTCGCCATCGCAACTCCCTTTTGAAAATCTTCCTTTTGACCACTCTCATCAGCTACTCTCATTAGCCAATCTCAATGGCACTCTCTTGCTTGGGCAACGTAGAGCGCACTTCCTTCCTGCGATAGTTGGGGGTGCGCAGTAGAAAGACAATACCGAGTGTGATGACGGCAATCACCAGGGCCATAATATAACCCAAGCGCACACCCTCAATCAATGCGTTGTGTGCAACGTCAGTTAGGTGTTGAATTTGCGTTGCAGCCTCTGGACCAAGTTGGTCAACCAACTGCTGAAGCTGCGTTTGCGTGCCTGGATCAACCACTGCTTGTGGGTTGTGAAATGCATCAACAATGCGTGGATCGGTGCCTGGTGTGAAGTTGGCTTGCATGCGTGTAGAAAAGACGGCATTGACAGCGGATGCAACAATGGCAGTGCCGATTGTGCTGCCGATGAGACGAAGGAATTGGACGGTGGAGGTCACCACGCCCATGCGCGTGCGCGGCACAATCGATTGCACCAAGAGCGTGAGCATGGGCAGGATAAAGCCTGCTCCAAACCCTGCCACTGCTAAGGTAAAGCTTAAGACGAGTGTATTTGAGTTGGCGTTGACACCCAAGAGCGCAACGGTTCCCACAAGCATACAGAATGCACCCCAGAGCATCAACGCCTTGAGGCGCTGGGTACGCGCAAAGATTTGCCCACTCAACAACGCACCGAACGCTGTGGATACGGCGAGGGGAGTCTGCAATGCACCGGCTTCGCTGGGGCTAAGTCCCAGTCCACCTTGCAACAAGAGTGGGGTGTAATAGACGATGGCAAAGAGTGAAAAGCCAACTAGCAGCGAGATGATGCTGGCGAACAAAATTGTCTGTCGTTTAAAGAGGTCAATGGGAAATAGGGGTTCGGGCGCGCTTCGTTCAATCATCGCAAAGGCGACCAACGTGGCGACACAAAGTATTATCAACCCGATAATGGTCGGTGAATTCCACGGCACGGTGTTGCCACCCCACTCGACAACCAGCAGCAAGGCACTGATGGCAACGGTAATCGTGGCTGCCCCAGCCCAGTCAATGCGTGCATTCTGGGCGCGTGGGGAGAGATTCGCTGGCAACGTGAGTTGAATAAGGGTTAATGCGACGATGCCTACTGGCAAATTGATGTAAAAGACAGAGCGCCAGCCCAATGATTCGGTCAGTACACCCCCCATGACAGGGCCAACGGCACTAGCAACGGCAAAGGTGCTGGTGATAAGCCCTTGCCAGCGTGCGCGCCGTGCGGGTTGGGGAAACATATCACTGACACTGGTAAAGGCTGTCGCTTGCAACATACCTGCGCCGATGCCTTGGATGCCACGTGCTACCACCAACCAAATCATGCTTTGCGCTGCACCCGCCAGGGCCGAAGCACCCACAAAGATGACCACTGAGAGCAGAACGAAGGGCTTGCGACCATAGAGATCGCCCAACTTCCCCATAATCGGCACCATGACGGTGGAGGTTAAGAGATAAGAGGTGGCTACCCAGCCATACAGGTCAAACCCACCGAGTTCTGCTACCACACGCGGCAACGCCGTGCCAACAATTGTTTGATCCAGCGCCGCCAAGAGTACAACAGTCATCAAGCCTATCATCGCCAACAGGGCGGGCGTGCCATGCATCCCCGCATCGTCTGGCACAAGAATTTGCTCGACTTCCGCCGCTCGTGTGGATTTTTTGTCTTGAACAGCCATCCTAAAGCCTCGGTTCGTTGAAAGATTTCAGTTGATGCCTCAATCATTGATGGATCAACTAATTATAGACCCTCTAACCCGCTGCCTGTCAAGGTTCCGAGGTGACTGAAGGGCATAGTTTAAGGCATAATCTAAGTGGCTGACGCTGCGCGGAATTTTTGAAGTACATCAATTTGCCGTTGCACTGTCACCAAGTTCAATTTACAATAGTACCCAACCAGATAGAATTGAGCCTTTTGAACCTAAATGTCTGAGCAAATCCCCATTTATACCATCGGCTACGGTGAGCGTAGCATAGAAGACTTTATTGCCGCGCTTCAGCAATATCAGATTGCTTACGTAGTGGATGTGCGTACTGCACCCTATTCACGCTATAAGCCTGAGTATTCCAAGGAGGCTTTGTCTGCAGCGTTGCAAGCTCAAGGGATTCGCTATCTCTTCCTGGGTGACCAACTCGGTGGGCGTCCTCCTGATCCTGCCTGCTACAGTGATGGCAAGGTTGATTACGAGAAGGTAAAGCTCCAACCTTTTTACCAAGCTGGATTAGCGCGCGTGCAGCAAGCATTTACACAGCAGATTCGCGTGGTGCTCATGTGCAGTGAAGGCAAGCCGATGCAATGCCACCGCAGCAAGTTAATCGGCGCATCGCTGACCAGCGCAGAAATTCCCATTGTCCACATCGACGAACAAGGCGTGCTCAAGAGCCAGGATGATGTAATTAACGACTTGACGGGTGGGCAGCTTTCCCTCTTTGGCGATCCAACCTTTAGTTCGCGCAAGCGCTATGTGGCAAGCGATAAAGCGGCAAGCGATAAAACTGATAAAATAGAGCCACCACGCTATGATGACGATTTTGTTGAAGATGAGAACTACCAAGATGAGTGACCACAATCAATAAGAGAATAGACAAGGCTAGTCAGAAAGGGCGTTTGGATGTCTCCCCCCCGGGTTGTAACGATTGGAGTCTATGGGTTAAGTGAGGCAGAGTTTTTTGCCGCGCTTCAAAATGCCCATGTTGATCTTTTTTGTGATATTCGCCGCCGGCGCGGGGTGCGCGGCAGTGAGTATGCCTTTGTGAATAGCCAAAGGTTGCAGCGTCGTCTTGCTGAGTTGGGCATTGCCTATCAACACATCAAAGAATTGGCCCCTGGTGAAGCAGTGCGTCAAGCGCAGGCGCAAGCAGATAAAGCGACTAAGACAGCCAAACGCAAGCGCACGGGGCTAGACCCGGCTTTCATTGCGGCCTATCAACAAACCGTTCTCGTGGATTTTTCGCCACAGAGCTTTCTTTCTACACTTCCTGATCAAATAAAGACGGTTGCTCTCTTCTGTGTGGAGCGCGCACCAGAGGCTTGTCATCGTTCCCTGGTTGCCCAAGAATTTGCCGATTTAGGCTTAGAAGTTGAGCATCTTGGATGAATAGACCCCTTCCCCAGACCCCCTTTCAGCTTTTGATCGTCTCCAAAACTCATCTTGGTGGTGGATTCTGTGTCGGTGGCATCGCACAAAATGGACGCAGTGTGCGGCTATGTATGCCAAACCAGGCTGGCAAAGATCATGTAAACAAAGAGTATGAAATTGGCGATGTGTGGCGTATCCACGACTATTATGTGCCCAACAAAATTGTGGCTCCCCACACAGAAGATATTGTTGTGCTTACGAAAGAGCGGCTACGCAAATCAGACAAGTTGGTGGAGGCAATTGAAAAGCTGATGCCACCTGTCTGCGGTGGCATTGAGCAACTTTATGACGGGGCAGTGCGTGTGGCTGAAAATGGAATTCTTTATATTGGGCGCGATCAGGTGCCAGAGCAGAGTACGCTCTTTTGGCGACCCGATCGCCATTTGACTTTAAAGGGGACTAATACCCGATTCCGTTACGTCTACACCAGCGATCAGGGCGAATTCTATCTGACCTACAAAGGCTTAAAGCCCGCCGACGCATTGTTGCCTGCCAACACACTCGTGCGCGTCTCTTTGGCGCGCTGGTGGAAGCCAGAGGATGCCATTCATCAGGAAGAGAGATGCCACCTACAAGTCTCTGGCTGGTTTGACGAATCGAGTGCGGATGAGGTGCCACTTGATAACTCATCGCCCCCTGAATATTACCCAGAAGAATATCCAGAAGCATATCCAAACGATTATTCAAATAGTTACACAGATAATTACACAGACAACTATACAGACCTCCCTATTGCAGTTGTCACGCCCACACGCGTACCCGTTACGACAGATCTGCCACAGCTACTGCATCAATATTTCGGTTTCCGCGAGTTTCGCCCCTATCAGCAGCCGATTATCGAATCGGTTTTGGCGCGGCACGATACGCTGGTCATCATGTCTACCGGCGCGGGCAAGTCGCTTTGTTACCAGTTGCCCGCATTGGTCTTTAATGGCTTGACCGTGGTGATCTCGCCCTTGATTTCGTTGATGCAAGACCAAGTGGCACATCTCACCCAGTTTGGCATTGAGGCGGCTGCGCTCAACAGCCAACTCTCCGAGGATGAGCGCTATGACGTGCTGCGTAAGATGCGCAATGGACAGTTGCGTTTGCTCTATTTGTCCCCCGAAATGTTGGTCAGAGCGAATACGATCATGCTGCTGCGCGAGTGCCAAGTGGAATGTCTTGTCGTTGATGAGGCGCACTGTATCTCGCGCTGGGGGCATGATTTCCGCGCAGAGTACCGGCAGATTAGCAGCGTGCGTGAGCAACTTGACGATGTGCCTGTGCTGGCACTGACCGCCACCGCCACGCGTCAAGTACGCACCGACATCGCCCAAAATCTCCACCTGCAAAATGTGGTGGAATATGTTGCCCCCTTTGATCGACCCAATCTCTTCCTGGCAGTACAACCGCGCCAGAATGGGCTTCAACAGGTGCTTGCTTTCTTGGCAGAGCATCGCAACCAGGCGGGGATTATCTACTGCTCGACCAGAAACCAAGTTGATGATTTAACCGCCGCGCTCAACGAGGCGGGCATTGCTGCGCTCAGTTATCACGCGGGTCTGGATGACATGACGCGCAACGAAAATCAACACCGGTTCATTATTGATGAAGTCACGGTGATGGTGGCGACTGTGGCTTTTGGCATGGGGATTGACAAGCCGGATATTCGCTTTGTCTTGAACTATAACCTGCCCAGCGACCCGGAAAGTTACTATCAGCAGATTGGGCGCGCCGGGCGCGATGGGGATCGTGCCGATTGTCTGATGCTCTATGGACCTGATGATTTTCGCACCGTGCGCTGGATGATCTCTGAACGCCCTGCCGACCAACAGGCGCAAGCCTCGGCGCGGCTCCAGCATATGTCTGCGTGGGTACAGCACACGGGCTGTCGTCGCAAATGGCTGATTAACTACTTTGACGGTGAGACGGCGGCAGACGAGTGCAGCATGTGTGACACTTGTCTGGCGGCAGGGGATACTCAACCCAGCGGCAGCGATGAGCTGACTGCCTATGCCCAGCTTTTCTTCACCTGTGTCAAGCAACTCAATGAGAAGTTCGGAATGACGCAGGTTGTGGATGTGCTGCGTGGTTCCAGATCACAGAAAATTCTTAGTTGGAAGCATGATCGGCTTCCAACTTATGGACAAGGCAAAGAAACGTCAAAGAAGCAATGGCAACAGTTGGTAACACAGTTTTTTGCCCAGAAACTATTGGTACAAAATGATATGGGTGTCATTCGCTTGACAGAGACGGGCAAGGAAGTGCTTGATGGGAAACAAGTACTTGGTACCTTCAAACTTGCACCAACTGCTTCAACCTACACATCTACCACAACAGGTGACGAGGGCTTGTTTGACCAGTTGCGGACTTTGCGCATGCGTTTAGCAAGAGAGCATAGCATTGCGCCCTATATGATCTTTTCTGACCGTACCTTGCGCGAGATGTCTGCTCATTTGCCCAAGAGTGAAGCCGAGTTGCTGGAGATTCACGGGGTGGGGCAGCGTAAGGTCGAAGAATATGGCGAAGTATT
>JBBQIG010000166.1:0-9170 GCA_038324715.1 Anaerolineae bacterium
GACGAGCACGGTGAATTGCGCGGGTCTGCGATCCCCTGCAAGTGCGCCGCAAATGTGGTATAGTCCTTGTGAATCATCGGATATTTCTCCCTTCGTTTGGTGACTTAGGTTGATTGTATCCGGTGATTCCTTATTTTGAAATCCCCTTCGTCTTCTTGCTTCCCCTCTTTTACACTCATCCTTTTAGAAAATCTGCAAATTCTTGTGATTCTAATCCCATTTCCTCATCTTGATACAACCCTAATGCGTCTTGACCTGCCTTTACAGCCCTCTACGCCTGGTCTACAATGAGGATTCGCACATCACATAGACTGTTTGCAAATCGAATTATAAAGCGAATCATTAGAGGGGAGCCGCGATGAAGAGCCGTGCTGTTCAACTGCTGCGCCAAAAATTGGCTGCTGGCGAATCCGTCTATGGGTTATGGGTAACGCTGGACTCTGCCAGCATTACGGAAATGGGTGTTGCGCTGGGGCTTGACTGGATTGTCATTGATGCCGAGCATGGTCATCTCGATTGGCACGATATTATCGAGCATGTGCGTGCCACGGTGCGCAGTGATACGGTCGTGCTTGTGCGCGTGGCGGAGTTAAATGTCGGGCTGATCAAGCGCGTGCTCGACATTGGTGCAGATGGTGTCGTCGTCCCTTGGGTGGAGACTGCCGAGCAAGTGCAACAAGCTGTTGCCTATTGCAGCTATCCGCTGAATGGGGTGCGCGGCATTGGTGCTGAACGCGCGACGGGCTGGGGGAAGTGCATGGCAGAGCATGTGGCAGAAGCCAATGATCATGTGTTGGTGGTTCCCATCATCGAGTCTGTGCGCGGTGGTCAGAATGTGCACGAAATGCTGGAAGTGCCTGGGGTTGAACTCTTTTTTTTTGGCCCTGCCGACTTTTCGGCATCGGCGGGCTATGCAGGGCAATGGGAGGGTCCTGGCGTTGCGGAACAGATTTTGGCTGCAAAGGATGCCATTCGCGCCGCGGGCAAGCATTGTGGACTGTTGACCACCAGCAATGCCAACTTGGCAGAGCGACAAGAACAAGGGTTTCGCATGTTGGGTTTGGGGATGGATAGTGGCTTCTTGTTGCGCGCCTTGCAAGAGACGCTAGCGACTGTTGGACGTGAAGGTAAAATCAACCCCTCTTTAACTGCTGAAAGCAGCAAAATAACAGAACAATAGCACTTTGCAAGGGCCAACCATCATGACAAATGCTCAACGGGTTTTTCGCGTTGCCTTGACAGGTGACTTCTATAATCAAGCTGGAGAAATGCCCTTCAAAAATATGGGGCTTTCAGTCTTGGATACACAACCGCAGATTGAATACGCTGCACTGAAAGAGATCCGCCCCGAGATCGGCGCTGACCAGATTAGAGACGCCAATGCCAACGCGCTGATTGTCCTATTGCCCGCGATCACCAAGGCGACGGTCTCCGATGCCGAGAATTTATTAGCCATCGGACGCTTTGGCGTTGGCTATGAAAAGGTTGATGTCGCTGCTTGCACCGAAGCCGATGTGGTTGCGTTTATTACCGCGGGCGCGGTCGATAGGTCGGTTGCCGAAGCGACGATTGGCTGGATGATCGCGTTGAGCCATCATATGCGCATCAAGGATCAACTGGTGCGGAGTGGCGATTGGGACAAGCGGACTGGCTACATGGGGAGTGAACTGCGTGACCACACCTTTGGCACAGTGGGGCTGGGAGGAATCGCGCGCGAAACGCTGCGGCTGCTCAGCATCTTTGGCATGAATCAGCCATTGGCCTTTGACCCCTATGTGACGCCAGCCGCCGCCGAGCAACTCGGTGTCAAGCTGGTTAGTTTGGACGAGTTGTTGGCAGAGGCCGATTTCGTCTCGTTGCATTGCCCGCTGACGGAGCAGACACGTAATCTGATTGGCGCGCGTGAACTTGGCTTGATGAAGCCCACTGCTTTCCTACTGAACACGGCGCGCGGTGGAATTGTCAACGAGGATGCGCTCTATGAGGCTTTGTTGAGCGGGCAAATTGCGGGTGCTGCCATTGACAGCTTTGTGGACGAACCAATCACCTCGCCCCATCGCTTTGGCACGCTAGACAATGTGCTCCTTGCGCCCCACTCGATTGCCTGGACGAACGAAATCTTCCGCGACATTGGCAAGACCGTCTGCCAGGGCATGGTGGATCTCGCCTATGGTCGCAAGCCACAAAAGGGCGTTCTCAATCCAGAGGTCTTTGAGCGCCCTGGTTTTCAGGCGAAATGGCAGCGGTTACGGCTTGATGTAGCGGTCGTGTAGGAGTCGTGTAGAGGTAGTAGTAGATGCATATTTGAGAAAACCTTCCTCGGAGCGGCCCAAAGGGCTCCCCGCTCCAAGGAAGGGTAGGCTGCGCGACTTTGTCGCCCCGTTTCCATTGACAGGCACAGGTCACTCGGCTATACTAGCCTTAACTGAATATCCTGTACCTATTGAGGTGCGCTGATTGCCCGGATGCAAAGCGCAGAATGGGGGAAGCCTGGTGACGTTCACGGTTCAACGCCGTAGCTAGTCCAGCACTGTCCCGCAACGGTAAGCCAAGGCCATGGGGTCCACTGGTAAGTCCGAATACCCACCTTGATAGATGCTGGAGCCACCTTCGGGGACAAAGGGGGGCTAAGCGTGATCACCAACCACGAAAAGCCTGCCATTTTTGGCGGGTTTTGTTTTTATGGGCATGGCAGCACGATTGGCTCTCGAAATCGAGAGTCATTTTTTGATTGGTGCTTTGACAAGTGCCGAAGTTCGTAGATGAGGTTTATAGATGAGTACACAGATGAAGACACCGATGAATATGGGGCCGATGCAGATGGTGCAGGAAAAGAATTGAGTATACAACGGCGAGTAGGAACAGAGGCTGCAGGAGTACAGATCGCACCGTGCCAAGCACCTTATGCACGCCACATCTTTTTGTGTGTGGGTACCTATTGTGATCCACATGGCGAGGCACAAAGGCTCTATCGCCATTTGGCAGGCAAGCTGGGCGAATTGGGGCGCTATGGCAATCCTCTGCGCGTCAAGCGGGGCATTACTCCTTGTTTGGGCGTTTGCAGCGCAGGCCCTCTCTTGGTCGTCTATCCTGATGGCATCTGGTATCACCATGTCACCGACGCTGTACTGGATCGCATTGTGCAAGAGCATTTGATTGACGGCAAGCCAGTCGAGGAGTATATCTTTCATCGCTTGGATGAGAACGCAGCGTTGGAGCAGAGCCATGTTTGCCCTGGTCAAACTGAGTTGGAGGCATGATGAGCTATCCACAGCGCATTGTCTGTCTGGCTGCCGAAGTGCCGGAGATCATTGATGCTTTGGGCGCGCTTTCATCCGTGGTGGGGGTCAGTGGCTTTACGCGCCATCCTGCTGCGCGTCATTTGCCCAAAGTGGGAGGCTTTAGCGATCCCAATATTGAAAAGATTCTAGCGCTCGCGCCTGACCTGGTGATTACGACATCGGATATTCAAGCGGATGCCGCGGCACAACTCATTCACCAAGGCGTTCCGGTGTTGGCGTTGAATCCTTATCGGTTGGAACATATTTGGCGCAATATCTTGCTGGTGGGTGGGACGCTGGGACGACAGCAAGCGGCAGAGGCGCTGGTGGCGCAACTCCAGGGCGATTTGGATATGTTGCGCACTCAGGTTACAGGTAGTGGGGCAAACGCAGGTGCGGCTCCACGCGTCTATTTTGAAGAATGGCCCGACCCGATGATCTCCGGCATTGGCTGGGTGAGTGATTTGATCCAGTGGCTGGGGGGCATGGACATCTTTGCCGAGTTGGCGACTGAACGGCTGGCGCGCAACCGTTTCGTGACCGCAGATGCGGTGGTGGCTCGTCAGCCAGAGATCATTGTCGCCTCTTGGTGTGGCAAGAAAGCCGACCTACAGAGCATTTATGCTCGTCCGGGCTGGGATCAGATACCCGCTGCGCAACGAGGCGCGGTCTATGAAATTGCTTCCGACGCCATTCTGCAAACTGGCCCTAGCATCCTGATCGGTGCACGCCAACTGGCGGCGTTAATCCACACCCACGCCACCCAAGAGGCGAACGCATGAGACTAAACAGAACAGTTCTGCCGCTGCCTCGTTGGATTCAAGAGATTGCGCCGCTGGATGCTGAAGCAATGGCTGCGGCAGAGGCGCGCCAGGGTCGCTTGACCAAACCACCCGGGGCATTAGGGCGACTGGAAACGCTGGCAACGCAGTTGGCAGGAATCACAGGAGAGCCGCGCCCCAAGCTTACGCACAAGGTTGTGGTGATCATGGCAGGTGATCATGGTGTGACGGCGGAGGGGATTAGTGCCTTTCCTGCGAGTGTGACGCAGCAAATGGTCTTGAACTTCTTGGCGGGTGGTGCCGCTATTAATGTGCTGGCGCGGCAAGTGGGTGCGCGTGTGGTGGTGGCAGATTTGGGCGTGGCATCTGTGTTGCCTATACGCCCCGACCTTTATGATGCCAAAGTGGCCTTGGGCACGGCGAACATGGCGCACGGGCCTGCCATGAGCCGAGATCAGGCGCTCGAAGCTCTGTCGCGTGGCGCAGAGATCGTTGCCCAAGAAGCTGACAAAGGGCTAGATATTTTGGGGACGGGCGAGATGGGCATTGGCAACACTACGGCGGCTGCCGCTGTCGCCGCCGCGCTGACAGGTCTTGCTCCATCCCTCTTGGTAGGCCGCGGTACAGGACTAGACGATGCCGGGGTACTGCATAAGATTCAGGTGGTGAAGCAGGCTTTGCACATAAATCAACCGGACGCCACGGATGCGCTGGATGTGCTGACCAAAGTGGGTGGCTTTGAGATTAGTGGATTGGTTGGAGCCATTTTAGCCACCGCATCTCGTCACCGTCCTGTGATGGTGGATGGTTTTATCGCCACTGCCGCTGCCATGCTGGCGGTGACGTTGGCTCCAGCGGTGCGTCCTTATTTGTTTGCTGCCCATCACTCGGCGGAAGGGGGGCATGGGGCAATGCTCCGGTGGCTGGAGTTGGAGCCGCTGTTGTCACTCGATTTGCGCTTGGGTGAGGGGACGGGGGCTGTGCTGGGGATGCAGGTGGCAGATGCTGCCTGTCGCTTGCTCGACGAGATGGCAACCTTTGACGAGGCTGGCGTGGACGATGGAGCCTAAGTGCAGACCCAAACTGGTACGCCGTTGGGGGGTGATGGTGCTGGCGCTGCTGCTAGATCATGCATTTGGCGACTTGCCCAACCGTTGGCATCCAGTGGCGTGGATGGGTACGCTAGTTTCCTTTGCTCGGCGCTACGCCCCGAATAATGGTTCCGCTGCACAATTTCTGGTTGGGGCAGCCGTGGTGCTGGGTGGCGCATTGTTGACGGGTCTTGTGGGACAAGGGGCAACAAAGGCTTGTGGGTTGCTGCCAAGACCGTTCAGTTGGCTCTTAGAAGCCTTTTTGCTCAAGCAGACGGTGGCATTGCATGGTTTGGCTCATGCCGCCGAAGCCGTGGCAACGCCCCTGGCTTTGGGCGATGAAATAGAAGCGCGTCACCAACTCAGTTGGCATTTGGTGAGCCGCGATACGACTACGCTGGATGCAACCCACATTGCCGCCGCCACGATTGAATCGGTGGCAGAGAATGCTTCGGATGGGGTGATTGCGCCCCTCGTTACTTATGCGGGGAGGGGTCTGCCGGGAGCATTTGTCTACCGTTGGCTGAATACGGTGGATGCGCTATGGGGCTACCGCGACCCTGCACGCGAATGGCTGGGCAAGGCAGGTGCACGCGCAGATGATGTGGCGAACTTGGTTCCTGCACGCTTGACTGCCGCATTGTTGCTTGCTGCCGCGGCTCTCTTTCGGGGCAAGCCAGGGCAAGCATGGCACATTTGGCAGCGCGATGCTGGTTTAACTGCTAGCCCCAACGCGGGTCATCCGATGAGTGCGATGGCAGGGGCGCTGGGGGTGGAGTTGGAGAAGGTGGGGCACTACCGGCTGGGAAAAGGGTTGGCATCACCCAACGTTGGTGATATTCATCGAGCGGTGACGTTGATGCGCGGCGCAACGGTGGTGGGTATGGTGCTGAGTGGGGTTGTGTTGTGGATTTGGCAAGGTAAAGAGAAACCTTCGAGGAAGCCGGGAACCCTTTGGGTAGCTTCCTCGAAAGGATATGAGTAGATGACACCTTATGGTGATTTTGAGATGGCGATTTTGAGGAGGGAGCGATGGTGAATCTTCATGTCTTGCGCTTACGTAGCGTGGCGTTGGCTCTGCTAACGGCAGGGACGCTGATGGGCTTGTTAGTGGCTTGCGGGGCGTCTGTACCGGCTGCGCCAGCTACCGCTGTTGAAACTGTTGCTGTTGCAACTTCCGCGGTTGCTGAGGCTGATGTGACTGCGACTGTTGTTGCTGAGGAGCCCGCTTCTGAGCAGACGACGCTTGTGGTGCATCTTGACGATGTGCGGCGCGTGGTACGCACCCTTGACTTTACCGAACCTATCTCTGGGCTGGCGCTCTTGGAGCGGACTGATCTCGATGTGGTCAAGGCTGAGTTTGATTGGGGCACTGCGGTCTGTAGCATTGAGGGAGTTGGTTGCCCTGCCGATGATTGCTTCTGCCAGGAGAATGCCTTTTGGAGCTACCTCTTTTGGGATGGCGACGCTTGGGCTAGCTATCCAGTAGGCCCAGCGCAAAGTCTGATTACCACAACTGGAACTGTGGAAGGTTGGCAGTGGAGCACGGGGGAGAATCCTGATCTGCCACCCATTTATGCCGAGGCGGCAGATCAGGCATTGACCTGGCTGCGCGCCCAACAGGTGATCACGGATGGCAGCTATGGCAGTAGCGCAGGCGCAAGTGTAGAAACATTGTTGGCACTTGGCGCGAACCATGAGGATGCAGGCACTTGGCGTCCATCGCCTGATGCCCCGTCGCTTTTAGAATTCGTGACGGAAAATGCGCCTGCCTATTCGCAAGAAGGAGTGAGCGAAGCTGGAAAATTGGCAGTGGCACTGACGGCAATGGAAGCCTGTTGGCCCGCGGATGCACTGATGCCCGCAGCCTATTACAGCCCCACAATTGGCGCGCTGCATCCTGATGCGGGGCGTTTGGCCTGGGGTATCTTAGGTACTTTGGCGTTGGATCAGGCAGCACCCGCTGAGAGCGTGGAATATCTGAACGATTTGGCCTTGCCTGAGGGTGGTTGGGAGTGGTCGCCCGGTTGGGGTCGCGACACCAATACTACGGCGCTGGCGATCCAGGCATTGATTGCCGCCGATACACCTGTGACCGCCACCACCATTGTCAGTGGGCTGGCTTATTTGCGCCTCGCTCAGACCGATGCAGGTGGTTTTAGCTATGATCCAGGAGCCGACTTTAGTGCTACGGCAGATGCCAATTCAACTGCCTATGCCGTGCAGGCACTTGTCGCCGCAGGAGAAAATCCCTTGGGCGAGGAGTGGCAAAGGGCCGGAGGCAATCCGCTTGACTTCTTGGTGGCGCAACAAGATGCGACAGGTGGGTTGGCATGGCAAGCGGGTCAACCCGTCAATGCCGCCGCCACCCAACAAGCGATTCCAGCACTTTTGGGTCAACCTTACCCGATACGCCAAGCCTCACTGCCCATTTGTGGGGGGCCATAGTGAATGCTGCAAAGCCCTTTCTAATGATGCTCGGGAAATGACGTGCGCAAGATGATGCTCTATAAGCTAAAGCTCCGTCTATGGGTGGTACTGTTCCTGGCGTTACTCATTGCGGCTGGTTGGCAGATGCCAGCCGCTGCACAGGACGCCAACCCTGCGCCCCATCGGGCTGGGTTGGTGGTGGTGCATGAAGATGGCACGACGATCAGCCGGTGTGTTGGCTTCGTGGAAGAGCAGATCAGTGGCTATGAGTTGCTGGTGCGTGGTGAGTTTGCGCCGCGTGCCAACGCCACGAGCATAGGGACCTCAATTTGCAGCCTGGAGGGCAAAGGCTGTGGCGAGGGGGAAGATTGCTTCTGTCAATGTCAGTCCTCACCGTGCATCTATTGGACGTATTGGCACGGTGATGCGGATGGATGGGCTTATGCCGGTATGGGTGCTGCCAACACGCTGGTGGGGGATGGGGATCTGGAGGGATGGGTTTGGGGTGAAAGCCGACCGAATACCCCTAGCGAAAGTGCCCCACCCGTGTTGGCTTTTACCGACATCTGCACTGCGGATGCGGTGATCTATGGAGTGGGTGAGGTAAGTGCGGCTGAGCCTGGTGTAAGTTCTACCACAAATTATGCCATCAATGCTCCCGTGTGGATGGTGGCGCTGATTGTGGGCGTGCCCTTGCTGCTGGGGGCTGGCTGGTGGTTGTTGCAAGCGCGTAAGCGGGTTTAACGATGAACGTAGGAAGCACGAATCAAGACTTCATGGATCAAGATCTCATGGCTCAAAACATAGCGCGTCACCCTAAATGGATTGCCACCATCGGCACAGTGATCGTCTATGGCTTAACGACCTTGATCGGCGTGGTCGCCTTTCTCTATCCTTTTTGGCTGCCCGCAGTGACGCAGGGCACGCGGACAGGTATGGCGCACGCGGGTGATGCACCGGTACTGTTGACATTGCTGGTGGGGCTGGCTTTTGCCGTGCTGCTGCTGGAGGTGCAGACTGCGGCGGGTAGCGCCAAGATGGTTGCGCTGCTGGGTGTGCTGGTGGCGATCAACAGTGTGCTGCGCTTTGCTGAAGCCGCTATTCCAGGGCCAGGGGGCTTTAGCCCTATCTTTGTGCTGATCATCCTTGGCGGCTATGTCTATGGCGCGCGGGTGGGTTTTTTGCTGGGGGTCTTGACGCTTCTGGTCTCGGCTTTGGTTACGGGGGCCGTGGGGCCGTGGTTGCCCTATCAGATGTTTACCGCGGGCTGGGTGGGGATGAGTGGGCCTCTCTGTCGTCCGCTGGTGCGCTGGTTGGGGCTCACCGAAAAGTGGGGGGAGGTGCTGCTGTTGGCACTTCTGGGCGGACTATGGGGGCTGATCTATGGGGCAATTATGAACCTATGGTTTTGGCCCTATGCCACAGGTTCTGCCGATCAATACTGGGAGGCTGGTGTGGGGTTCATTGGTACGCTGCAACGCTATGCACTCTTTTACATCACGACCTCGCTGGTTTGGGATGCGATGCGCGGCGTTGGTAACGTCTTGATGATCCTGGCTTTTGGCAAGGCAATCTTGCGCGTGCTG
>JBBQIG010000167.1:0-9165 GCA_038324715.1 Anaerolineae bacterium
CGTGTGATGGATGTCGCCAATGATGAAGCCAAGAAGCTGAATGATGAATACATCAGCACCGAACACATTCTCTTGGGCATTGCTAACGAGCGCAACACGCCCAGTGCTAATATATTGCGTGAAGCGAATGTAACCAAAGAGCAGATCTATGCTGCAATTGAGGAAGTTCGCAACGGGCAACGGGTGACAGCACCCAACGCCGAAAGCAAGTATCGCGTGCTAGAGAAGTATGGTCGCGATCTGACGCAGGCAGCGCGTGACGATAAGCTTGACCCAGTGATTGGTCGCGACGCAGAAGTTCTGCGTGTGCTCCAGGTTCTTTCACGCCGCACCAAGAACAACCCGGTGTTGATCGGTGAGGCAGGCGTGGGCAAGACAGCCATTGTTGAAGGCTTAGCCCAACGCATTGTGGCCAATGATGTGCCGGAACCGCTGATGGGCAAAAAGGTGATTTCGCTGGATTTGGGCGCTATGATCGCCGGAACACGTTTCCGTGGCGAATTTGAAGAGCGACTCAAGGCTGCCATTGAAGAAGTGCAACGCAGCGAAGGTGAGATTATTCTCTTCATTGATGAATTGCACACGGTGGTTGGCGCTGGTAATGCCGCAGGTGCGCTTGATGCCAGTAACATGTTGAAGCCCGCGCTGGCGCGTGGTGAGCTTCAATGTATCGGCGCAACCACGCTGGATGAATATCGCCAGCATATTGAAAAGGATGCGGCCCTGGAACGACGCTTTGCGCCGGTCTATGTGGACGAGCCAAATGTGGAAGACAGCATCGCCATTTTACGCGGTCTGCGCTTCCGTTATGAACAGCATCATAATGTTGTCTTTGAAGACGAAGCGCTGGTGCAGGCAGTCAAGCTGAGTAATCGCTATGTAACTGACCGTCGCTTACCTGACAAGGCCATTGACCTGATTGACGAAGCCGCCGCCAAGTTGCGTGTCGCCATCTACTCCATGCCCAATTCGCTGAAAGAAGCGAAAACGAAGTTGGAGCAGTTGATTGCCGATGAGGAATCTGCCTGGGCAACACGTGATTATGAGAACGCTGCACAGTATAAGACTGAACGCGTGCGCTTGGAAGATCAATACAACACCTCTGTTGAGAAGTGGCGCAGTGAAACCGGGCTGGATGAGGTCGTTGATGTCAATGACATCGCTCAAGTCGTCAGCACATGGACGGGGATTCCAATCTCCAGCATGATCCAGGCTGAGTCCGAGAAACTGTTGAACATGGAAGAAGTGTTGCATGAGCGCATCGTCGGCCAAGAACGGGCCATTGAAGCAGTCAGCGATGCCATCCGCCGTTCACGCAGTGGTTTGAAGGATCCGCGACGACCCATTGGGGTCTTCCTCTTCCTTGGGCCTACAGGCGTGGGTAAGACGGAGTTGGCAAAGGCATTGGCAGGCTTCATGTTTGATGATGACGAGGCTCTCTTGCGTATCGACATGACCGAATTCCGAGAGCCACATACTGTATCGCGCCTCTTTGGAGCGCCTCCAGGTTATGTGGGCTATGACCAGGGTGGACAGTTGACCGAGAAGGTACGCCGTCGCCCCTATCAAGTCATCCTCTTTGATGAGGTGGAAAAAGCCCACCCCGAAGTCTGGAACTCGTTGCTTCAAATCATGGATGATGGTCGCTTGACCGATGGGCAGGGACGCACAGTAGACTTCCGCAATGCCGTGATCATTATGACCAGCAATGTGGGCACCGAAGTCGTCAAGCGTGGGCCTTTGGGCTTTGCTACACCAGAGTTTGACGAGAGCAAGTATTCAGAAAGTGAGTACAGCAATCAACTCAAGCGGCTCTTCCGCCCTGAGTTCTTGAACAGAATCGATGAAACGATTGTCTTCGAGAGCTTGAGCAAGCCAGAGATTCACGAGATTGTCTTGCTGTTGATGGCCGATGTCTCGAAGCGCATGGAAGAGCTAGGTTTCTCCGTTGAGCTAACCGAGGCAGCCGCCCGGCATATCGGCGATATTGGGTATGACCCGAATTATGGAGCGCGACCTCTGCGCCGCTTGCTCCAACGCCGAGTGGAGAACGAATTGAGCAAGCGACTCTTGCGGGCCGAATATGCCACCGGCGATCATGTGGTGGTGGACTACGACCCAGAGTTGGAAGGCGAGAGCAAACTCACCTTCACCAAGATCGAGCAAGCGCCAATTCCGATCGACATGCCGGTCAACCGCGAACAACGCTAATATTTCTCTTCGTGGAAGTGCCACTTTGTTGGGTGGGCTTCCACGAAGATTTAGAAGAAAACGAGGGGCGCACCCACGCGTGGGTGCGCCCCTTTTTTGATTGGCGGTGTATGTAAGTTTTTATCTCGACTTTGTGCAAAGTTGAGCTTAAGCTAATTGCAGCTTCGGTTCAGGGACAACCAACGTCACAGCTTCCAGATCCTCGTCGGGGATAGGGTCGCCATCCTTTGCCATACTGTCCAGATGGAACTGGATTGCCTCATACATATTGTCAATGGCCTCTTGACGGGTTTTTCCTACACTGACACAACCAGGTAAAGATGGGGCAAAAGCTCCAAAATTGCCCTCTCCTTTTTCGATAAGAATTACATACTGTCGCATTTAGACCTCCAGTTGGGCTTGATCAAAAATACTCTTTACAGTTTTGGGAGGTTTGAGTTCACCAGAATGCCAAAACTGTCCCAGGCTTACAGTGAAAGCGCTCACGTTTTTCGCAGTCTATGCGATAAAATGGCCGGCCCGTACCCAAAATTAACTAGGGAAGCCCAGTACACAGCCGCAGAACCAATGGCGTGTTAAGTGACGCACAAGCTGGTCGGGTTTATGGACAAATACAGCCAAATTTTGCACGTTCTATCGCTTTGTAACAGATAGAGCCTTGCTTGGAAGCAAATTTGCCCAACACAATGAGCTAGCTCACCTACCCGTCTTTGCTTGTCCCTGTTCTCTATTAAATTCTCTGCTAGGTTCAGTAGCGATTGGCTTGCCAGAGAGTTGTTGGCGCAACTTCTCGTTTTCTGCCGTCAGCGCCGCCACCTGCGCGCGCAACTCTGCCTCGGTGGCATAGAAGCTTTCTACCCCGCGCCGCCAATAGAACCAATCAACTAACCACTCAAGCACCCATCCTAAAATGAGGCCCCCCAACAAAGCAATCCAAATTTCCATAAATGCCCCTTGCAGCTAGCACCAAACCAACTTGGTAAAGGTACAGCACGACGGATCATAGTTCTGTTGCCCTACAGTATAAAACAAGTTTAAGGTTAAGTGCGTGATTTTACACGACATCTGATCAATAGAGTGAGCATTTGAGGCACGAAAAGCGCCGCGCCAGGAGCAAATACCCTCGGCTCACGGCGCGGAGTGCGAACAAATTAGATAAAGCTCGCTTTTATTGGCAATATCCGACGATACTTGGCGCTTATTCTTAAACCGCTTGCACTCTAATAACCATCAGCAAAGGTGTCAATCATCAACTTAACATCACCCAGGGGATAGAGGATGGGACAGGTAGCTCCCGCGTCCACATACTCACGCACTTTGGCCTTAACCTCAGCAGCAGTGCCACTGGCGGTTATGCGCTGTACCAGTTCGTCTGGCACAAGGTGCATGGCTTGATGCACTTGCTCTTTGGTAGCGGGCCAACCTAAAATAGCTTGAATCTTGTCCACCGTCTCCTGCTTCACACCGGAGGCTTTGGCAATGTGTGGCTGTTGGGCCAAATATTGGGTCAGCAATTCACGCGAGCCATCCAGCGCCACCTGGCGATCCTCATGTACCGAGCAGACAATCAATTGGGGACGGTCAATCTCCTCCAGTTTGCGTCCTGCCTTGGCTGCGCCTCGCTCTAACTGCTCTAGTGCAGGAATATTATATTCGGGTGGCACACAGTAATTGAGCACCGCACCATCGGCAATCTCGCCAGTCAATTCCATCATCTGCGGCCCAGTTGCGCCGATCATAACCGGCACATGGCGCGGCTCACGACGACCATGCACCACATCCAACTCAATTCCATCCACATGATGAAACTCGCCGTGGAAGGTGACATTCTCCATCGCCAATAGGCGACGCATCACCTCAATTGTCTCACGCATAGCAAGCAAGGGCCTGCGTCGATCAATGCCCACATTGCGCGCCAGCGGATCCCACCAGGCTCCAATGCCACAGATCACGCGGTTGGGGGCTAAATCATCCAGCGTGAGAAAGGTGGCAGCCAACAGCCCAATGTTGCGTGTCCAGTTGTTGATCACTCCAGAGCCAACCTTGATCTTATTTGTCACCGCGGCAAAAGCAGCCATTGGCACAATGGCATCGCGCACCAAGCGACTCTCGGCTTGCCAAACAGCTTCAAAGCCCTTTTCCTCCGCATAGCGTGCATAATCCATGCCATCGCGAATCGGGTGCTTGTCTTGCAGGTAAAGAGCAACACGCTTGCCGTTGGGTGTAGTCATGATTTCGGCCTTTTTCTGTTTATAGATTACCTAAGATATACCTATAGAAGAACCTACAAAAACGAAAAATATAAAGAAAAAATTTTGGAACTTGCGAGGAAACAGAGTGACACGCCTACAAATTGAAGATAGCCAGAGGAGCATGTCCTCCATTCAACTTTGACGGTCAGTGTACACCGAAGGCTAGAGAGCGTCAAACAAGTTGGGCGGGGCAGGGGTGCGTGCTATAATCCTGCCCATGAATCTGGAACCAACGCTAACTGCGATCAATGATGTGACCGATGAGTGGGCAGTTCTCAATCGTCTGGTGCATAATCGTCGCTCCATTCGTCGCTATACCGACCAGCACATTCCTGTGGAAACGTTGAATGTGCTACTAGAGGCAGCGACGTGGGCACCTTCCGCCCACAATCGTCAACCCTGGCGTTTTTGTGTGGTGACCAGTGCAGAAGGCAAAGCACAGTTGAGCGCGGCAATGGGTGAACAGTGGCGCGCGGATTTAAGCGCAGATGGGGCCGACCCAGCGTTTATTGCGCGCCGGATTGCCATTAGCCATGCACGCACAACCAGCGCGGCAGCTCTCGTGATTGCCAATCTCACCATGAGCGATATGGATCGCTATCCCGACCCAGCACGCGCCAAGGCGGAATGGGCGATGACTGTGCAAAGTGTGGCCCTGGCTTGTCAAAACTTGCTGCTTGCGGCAGAAGCACATGGGGTGGGGGCCTGTTGGATGTGTGCGCCTCTCTTTGTGCCAGATCTGGTGCGACGGGTGTTGGAATTGCCTGCCGATTGGGAACCCCAAGCATTGATTACGCTGGGCTATCCCGCAGAAAGCAAGCAAAAAGAGCGTGCGCCGCTGGCAAGCCGTGTGGTCTGGCGCTAGGAATTCTGTGCATTTACTTCTGTGTAGAACCCTGCTCTGGGTGGCTCTGCCGTCTCTTTTGAAGATCCCTATAGAGAAATGGAACATACTATGCAATTGACCCATGTTGTCGCCCTGGCGGGTGGTGTGGGCGGGGCAAAATTAGCGCTAGGGCTGCAAGCAGCGTTGCCACCTGGGGCATTAACGGTTGTGGTCAACACAGGCGATGATTTTGAACATTGGGGACTCACCATCTGCCCCGATCTCGATACAGTTGTCTATAACCTGGCGGGTGTGAACAACCCAACGATGGGATGGGGGCGCGACCAAGAGAGCTTCCGCACACTAGAGACAATGAGCCAGTTGGGGGGCGAAGACTGGTTCCGCATCGGCGACCAGGATATGGCGCTGCATCTGCGACGGAGCGAGTGGCTTCAGCAAGGTCTCCCACTCAGTGAAATTACCGACCGCTTACGTCGAGCTTTTGGCATTCCCTCCACCATCCTGCCAATGAGTGACGACCCTGTACGCACCTTGATCCATACAGATGAAGGTGATCTGCCCTTTCAGCATTACTTTGTGCGTTTGCGCTGTGAACCGATGGTCATGGATATGAGCTTTGTGGGCGCGGAGACAGCAAAATTATCCGATGTCGTGATTGAAGCCATCTCCACTGCCGACCTTATTGTCTTTTGCCCCAGCAATCCCTACCTTAGCATCGACCCGATTCTTAGCATCCCAGGCATGCGTCGCTTGATCCAAGAAGCGCCCGCACCCAAGCTGGCAGTCAGCCCGATTGTTGGCGGCGCAGCGATCAAAGGCCCAGCCGCCAAGATGATGCGCGAGCTAGGCCAAATGGTCAGCCCGTTGACCGTGGCGGATCATTTTGATGGTTTGCTAGATGGCTTTGTCCTGGATGAAGCCGATGCGGAAATTGTCAACGCAGTGCAATTGCCCACGTTGGTGACGCCTACATTGATGACCGACTTGGCGAGCAAGAAACAGTTGGCAGAGGACATTTTAGCCTTTGGCGCGCAATTGGCAGAGAAGATGAACGCCTTGCCTGATTCTGGCCCTCATTCTAGCCCTCACTCTGGCAAGCGCCCTGCGCGCTAACGGCTGTCTATGTCTAATCCTATGGCTAATTTGATCGCTGGTTCAATCTCAAGTTCAATCTCTGGCTCTGCCTCGAACTCCCGCCAAACTGGGGTCAACTTTTCGCTTTGGCTCATTGTCCCCGTCAAGCCCTTTGGCGAAGGCAAGAGCCGTTTATCAGCAGTACTCTCTCCAGCTCTGCGCGCCGAGTTTAGCCGGCGCTGGCTTACGCATGTGTTGACCACGGCGACCCAGTGGGCAAAGTTGGCAGGCGTGGTGGTGATCAGCCACGACGATAGCGTGTTGACGCTGGGAAGCGCGCTGGGTGCACATCCAGTGCGCGAAGAAGGCGATGACCTGAACAGTGCGCTGGTGCAAGCACGCCAGGTTGCGCTGGATGCCGGGGCAGAGGCGCTGCTGGTCTTGCCTTCTGACTTACCATTGTTAGCCATCGAAGATCTAGATGAACTTCACGATCTTGCCCTGGAGGGCAATGGTGTAATCATTGCGCCCAGCCACGATGGTGGCACCAATGCGCTGCTGTTACGCCCTCCCCAGGCAATTGACTATGCCTTTGGCGAGGCGAGCTTTGCGCGTCACCTTGCGCTGGCAACCGCCGCACAACTCCCCTACCGCGTCTATAACTCATCCACCCTAGCCCTCGATATTGATTACCCTGAGGACTTGTTGGTTCTGAACTCCTAAGATCGGTTTTATTCTCTGGTTCCCCTTTTGCTTTCTCTTCCAATGAAGTTAGACTCGGAATGTAAAGAGGGCGAATGTTGACAACCGTTTTTGTCTTGCAGTAGAATTGAATCATCTCAATGCGTTCCGTATTCTGTATACAGCTTTTCTGATGGGCACAAGATGCATCTGCGCTCATTGCCCCCACTTAGGCAACCTACCCAGTTGCCTCTTACAATAAGTTTTTCAATATGCATTGTTGGGGAAACAGAAGGTTTACCTTTATCTCTTCAACCTTTTTGCTTGCGCTTGCTATCGCTATCCAACAAGCGGCGACTTTTTAGCAACGCAATTGCGAGAGGTAGAAATTGTAGCCTGTCTATTTTTATACTTTCTATTTTTGCAATCGGTAGACATTTGTTCCCCAAGGTGATTTGATCTGATTGCCCCTGTCAGGCTAACACCAGCCCAAACAACAACACCTAGTTCAACAACATCCAAACTGTTCAACAACATCCAAACCGATATACAAAGTTCGACATTCATTCGAATCAAAGGAAAAAGGAGATAGTTGTGAAACAAACCTGGTGGAAGTTATTGTCGCTGGCAACACTCGTGGCAGTTTTTGCGAGTTGTGCCCCCGGTGCACCTGCAGCGCCTGGTGCAGCCGCACCCACTGCAACAGCCCCGGCTGTGATTGAGTTAAATACCGAGGCACCTGTCGAAGCAACTGATTGGATGATGACAGCCCTAGAAGACAACCCCACGCGCGGGGGTATGTTGACCACAGCATGGGGTATGTCACCCACCCACTTTGATATCCATCAAGGTGGTGGATGTGCTGGCTGTTCCATGATGTATAACGGCCTGATCATGTGGAATGTAGCGGATGGATATCACACGCTCGTTCCTGCATTGGCAACAAGCTGGAGCGCCTCGGAAGATCAAACAGTCTATACCTTCAACCTACGCGAAGGCGTCACCTTCCAGGATGGCACAGAATTCAACGCCGACGATGTGGTGGCAACCTTTAATCGCATTATTGATCCGCCTGCCAATGTCTCGATCAGCGGTATTCGCGAACAGTTGTCGATGGTCGAGTCAGTGACTGCTGTGGATGATTATACGGTGGAGTTTACGCTCTCGAATCCCACTCCCTTCTTCCTCGAAGTGATGGCGAATGATTCGATGGTTATCTACTCCAGCGAAGAGTTGGAAGCCAACGACAATGATCTGCGCGGCGTCACCGTGCCCACAGGCACAGGCCCTTTCAGATTTGTTGAATATCTTCAGGGAGAGAGACTTGTTCTCGAGGCCAATCCCGATCATTGGAATCCTGAGTTGCCCTATGTCGATGGTATCACCATGCTACATGTACCGGCATGGCCCGACCGCGGCACCGCTGTCTTGACCGGTCAAGCCGATTTCACCTTTAATGGTTCGGTCGATACCTGGCAAGAAGCACAAACCCGTCCCGAAATGGTGACAGCACAAGCGCCTTGTTTGAATTCGCACATGATCGCGATCAACAACGAAAATCCACCCTTCGATGACCCGCGCGTACGCCGTGCCATTCATCTAGCAGTGGATCGCCAAGCGCTCATTGATGCCTTCACCCCTGTTTGGGAGCCTGCTTTCGTCTCGCGCTGGTTGCCAGTGGCAAGCCCCTGGGCAACCCCCTATGAAGAAGTGCTGCAAATGCCAGGCTACCGCCCCGACAAGACTGAGGACATTGAGACTGCCCGCCAACTGCTTGCAGAAGCAGGCTATCCTGATGGCTTCGAGACCACCTTCACGGCTTGGACCGAAGCCTCATCCTCGGAAGTGGCAGTCCCTGCCTTTGCCGAACTCCTACGCAGCAGCCTAAATATTCGTGGTGACATTGAAGTGGTCGAGCGTCCCCGCACCACGGACGTACTCTCCTCTGGTGACTTTGACCTCTTCAAGGCTGATATCTATGCCTCGCCCGTGTTGGATCCATACCCGCTGTGGAACCAGACACTACGCACAGGTGCTTCTCAAAACTGGTCAAAATACTCAAACCCCGACTTCGATGCACTACTTGACGAGTTGGAAGTT
>JBBQIG010000168.1:0-9119 GCA_038324715.1 Anaerolineae bacterium
GGTGGAAGGGCTGAATCGCGTTTTGAACGCGCTCACCTAGAACAATTGCTGTGAAAGCGTGATCCCATCGGCGAATAAATCGGGATCACGCTTTCTTTTTGTAACTCTACTTGGTAACTCTACCGCAACCAACAAACTGCACGAATCGAGGAACGATGGCACATCTAGCTGTGCAAGGTGGGGACGCTGTGCGCACAAAGCCATGGCCGCGCTGGCCCCAGTGGGGTGAGGGTGAGGCCGCACGCGTGCAGGCTGTGCTGGAGTCGGGTGAGTGGGGTGGCTTTAACGAGGTCGTTGGTGAATTTGAAGCGGCATGGGCAAAGCGCCATCGCGCCAAGCATTGCATTAGCGCTGTCAATGGCACGCTGACGCTAGAGGCGGCATTGCGCGCAGTGGGCGTCGGCGCTGGTGACGAGGTCATTGTCCCTCCCTATACCTTTATCGCCACAGCCAACGCCGTACGATTGGTGGGTGCAACTCCTGTCTTTGTCGATGTAGAGCCAGATACCTACAATTTGGATGTTGATCGGGTTGCCGAAGCGATTGGCCCCAAGACCAAAGCCGTAATTCCTGTGCATTTTGCTGGGCTAGCGGTCGATATGGACAGGCTGTTGCCACTGGCAAAGGCGCATGGCTTGGCTGTGATTGAGGATGCTGCCCATGCCCACGGCTCCACATGGCAGGGAACGCCTTTAGGATCGCTGGGGGATATTGGCTCCTTTAGCCTTCAACAAAGTAAAAATCTGACCGCAGGCGAGGGTGGGATTCTGATTACCAACGATGATGCGTTGGCTCTGAAGCTATGGAGCTATGCCAATCAGGGGCGCGATCCACAAGGGCTTTGGTATGAGCATGGCATGTTAGGCTCGAACTTACGCATGAGTGGTTGGCAAGCGGCTATTCTGATGGCACAGTTGGAACATTTTGACGAGCAGTTGGCGCGTCGTCAGGCGAGCGCGCGTCGCCTGCATCACATTTTGGAGGAGATCGATGGCCCTGCACCCATGCGCTGGGATCCTCGCTGTGATAACCACGCCCATCATCTTTTTATGATGCGCTATGACGCGGATAAGTTTAATGGGTTGGCGCGCGATCAGTTTGTCAAGGCGCTGCAAGCGGAAGGAATTCCCTGTTCAACCGGCTATTATCGACCACTCTATGAACAGGCTCCACTGGCTGAACCCTACAGCCGAATTCTGCCCTGTCCCGTCGCAGAACAGGCTTGCAAGGAGTCGATCTGGCTTTCACAAAGCCTGCTACTGGCTGATGCCGAGGAGATGGATGACATTGCGCGCGCCATTGTAAAGATTCGTGAGCATGTTGATGAAGTAACTTCTTAATTCTAATCCTGTTGTGCGGTAAACCCTCAAACTATTTATGCAAAAGGTCGTCAATCTACTTGAGGAGTATAAATGGCCGCTGGCGATTATTGTGATCGGCCGGCTTGGTTTATTTGTGCTGGCGTTTGCAGGTCTTGCCCTGATACGCGACTACGATTCGGGGCGAACGACGTGGGAGCTTTTTGGCGAGAATCGCTGGCTCAATGGCTGGGTACGGTGGGATGCTGGTTGGTATAAGGATATTGCTGAACTGGGTTATGCCATTACACCCCGTTTTAATGAACAGCGCAATGTCGTTTTCTTTCCGTTATATCCCTTGCTCATCGGTGCCGTGCGTACAGTGACCCGCCATACGGGGATGGCAGGGCTGATAGTCTCTAATCTCAGCTTTGTCGTTGCTTTGCTGCTGCTCTATCGCCTGACTCTGCGGCACTATGGTCAAGAGATTGCAAAAGCTACACTGATTCTGGTATCGGTCTATCCCTTCTCCTTCTATTACAGCGCCATGTATAGCGAGGCCCTCTTTTTTGTGCTGACAGTGGCCGCGTTTAGCTTTGGGCATCGTTCACAATGGCTATTAGCCGCCTTGATGGCTGCGCTGGCAAGTGCTACTCGGTTTGTGGGCGTGACGCTTGGGCTTGCATTGCTGCTGCTGTATCTGGAAGGGATTGAGTATCAGATCAAGCGCATTCGCATCAACGTGCTGTGGTTAGCACTTTCGCCGATGGGATTTGTCGCTTATCTTGTTTATCTTGCCTACGCTTTTGACAACCCCTTGATTTTTGCCACAGGGCGCTATGTAGAAGGCTGGGAAGCAAATTCACTTGAGTCATTTCAGAGCGCATTGACCACAATCTCTCGTGCTAACCTCCTGACTGGCGATTTTATGCTGATTGATCTTGGGGGGCTGGGGCTGACGCTGTTGATGGTCGCTTCGGTGGTGATGAAGCGACGAGAGTTACCGTTAGCCTATGTGGCGTGGACAATCGTTTATGTGCTTGTCGCAGGGCTGGGGGGGTGGCATAATTTGGGTCGTTATATCTTGCCTGTTTTCCCCATTTATCTTGCTCTGGCGCTGATCCTGAAGCGGCAAGAGGCACTGTTTGCGGTAGTTTATTTGAGTACGCTGGCGTTGGCCTTGTTGACGATTTTGTATACGCACTGGTATTGGGTTACGTGAGAAGATATATCGTGATAAAAAGAGGCGACCCAACGTAGGTCGCCTCTTTTTGATGTTCGTTTAAGCTCTGTCCGATGGTTACATGCGCAGGCGTGGGTCAAGCACGTCGCGCAAGCCGTCACCTAGGAAATAGATGGCAAGGACTGTGCTGGTGAGTACAATCCCGGGCAGGGTGGAGATCCACCAAGCGGTGGTCAGATAGTTGCGACCGTCGGCAATCATTGCGCCCCAGGTTGGGATTAGGGGTGAAATGCCCAGCCCCAGGAAGGTGAGTGACGATTCTGCCAAGATTGCGCCGCCTACGCCTTGTGTTGCCAAGACAATGATCGGTGTCCAGATGTTGGGAAGCAGGTGGTTGGTGACCAAGCGACGGTCGTTCATGCCGATACAGCGCGCCGCTTCAATAAAGGGTTGCGAACGCAAGCTCAACACAGAGGCACGCACAATACGCGCGTAGCCTACCCAACTGCTAACGCCCAGCACAAAGATGACATTGATTAGCCCCGTACCCAAGATCGCCATAATGGCAATGGCAAGCAAGATAAATGGCACGGCTAACTGAGTATCCGCAACGCGCATAATCAGGGCGTCGGGCCATTTCCCAAAGAAGCCGCTGATAAGACCGAGGGGTACGCCGATCAATGTGGCAACCGTGACCACTGTGATCCCCACCAGCAACGAAATACGCCCACCAAACATCATGCGCGAAAGCAGGTCGCGTCCCAGCGCATCGGTGCCAAAAATATGATAGGTGCCACTTTCAGACATCGTGAAAGGGGGCAGTTGGGTGCGGCTGATATCTTGGCGCAGGTCTGGATAGGGCGCGAGTAGAGGAGCCAACAGCGCAATGGAACTTATCAGGATCAAAAAGGTCAAACCAGTGACCGCGCGACGGCTACGCCAGAAACGACTGCCAAAGGTTGCGCTGGGCCGGCGTATGCTCTCCGCCACGGGCGCTGGTTCGACTGGCGCGGGCGGAGTGGTTTTATTCGAAACGGATGCGTGGGTCGAGATAGACATAGATAATATCTACTAGTAGGTTGAGAAAGACATAGACAACAGAGATAAAGAGGACAGATGCTTGCACCATTGGATAGTCGCGGGCATTGATGGCTTGCAATGCCAAACGCCCCACACCGGGCCAAGCAAAGATGCTTTCGGTGATGACCGCACCCCCAAAGAGTGCGCCTAATTGCAACCCCACCACAGTGACCAGTGGGATTAAGATGTTACGCAGGGCATGGCGCACGATCACGCGACGTTCTTGCAAGCCCTTGGCGCGGGCGGTGCGAATGTAATCCTCGCCCAGCACATCCAACATGCCAGAGCGCACCAAGCGGGTGATCAGTGCCATGAGCACGGAGCCGAGGGTGATGGCGGGCAAGACAAGATGCCAGATGGTTCCTCGACCGGATGTGGGGAACCAACCCAGGCCCACAGAAAAGACCAGGATCAACATGATTCCCAACCAATAAGGAGGAATGGCTTGCCCCAACATGGCAAGGGTTGTCCCCAAATAGTCCCAGAAGCTGTCACGCTTGAGGGCTGACATCATGCCCACGGGGATGGCAACTGAAAGGGAAAAGAGCAGCGCTACTGCTGAGAGTTGAAGCGTGGCGGGCATTCGTTCCAGTAGTACATTGAGGGCAGGTTGTTGAAAAAAGAGCGAGTCGCCTAGGTCGCCTCGAAGCGCGCGGCCTAGAAAAACCATATATTGGACTGGAATAGGTTCATTTAACCCCCACTTTTCACGTACTGCCTCCATCTGTTCTGGACTGGCAGTTTCTGATAGCAAGAGGCTAACGGGATCGCCGGGGGCAAGGCGTAGAAGAAAGAAGACCAACACCGACACACCCCAGACAACCAGGATGGACTGAAGTAGACGGCGGCGGATGTAGAGACCCATCTAAAAAGTTTCCTGTTTCACAGAGTAACTTGCCGCAAGCCCAGGATTATGCTTAGGCTTGCAGCAAGCTGGTATGGAAGCGAGATTAAATGTTCGTGTTGACGCTTACCCCGTTCCAAGGGCGGGTTGTGTCGGGAGCGTAGGGTTGGAAGCCAGCAATACGTCGGCGTACAGCCCAGATGTTTTCTTGACGATAGAGTTGGATCTCCACTGCATCGTCATAGACTTGCTTCTGGATTTGGTTGTAAAGCGAGTTTGCTTCTTCGGGATCCACGGCGATACAGGCTTGCTGGATCAACTCCTGGAATTCTGGGTGTTGACCACCGTAGCCAGAGCCGTAGGTATCGTTGATATAGAAAGTCTTGTACTGGTTGCAAGGATTGTTGGCCTTGCCGCCTTGTTGCAGTGCCAAGTCATAGCTGCCGGATACGCGGGCCTCGGTGTAGGCACCGGGTTCGAGGAATTGTAGATCAACCTCGAAGCCAATCTCTTGCAGCGCGCCAGCGACATACTCCATAACTTCCTGACCCTTGGCAAACCAGAAGGGATGGGCCTTCAGTTCGATGCGGGTTCCAGGAGCAACCCCGGCTACTTCTAACAAGCGACGTGCCTCATCGGGGTCGTAGGGAATAGCCGTTAACGAGGGGTCATAGCCCAAAGTACCTTCGGGGATATGTCCACCCACAACTTGACCTGCCTTGACGATGTTTGCGACCAGGGCTTCGCGGTCAATTGCATAGTTGACTGCCATGCGTGCTTCATACTTGTCAAAGGGAGGACGATTGTTCTGGGTCAGCAGATAGAGATGATCCAGCGATGGGCGGCGGTAGATGACGATGTTCTGATCCGTCGCCAATTCCTCGGCCAATTCACCACTGACATTGGCGATGATGTCCACTTCACCAGAGCGCAATGCCGCCACGCGTGTCGCTTCTTCGCTAATGGGGCGATAGCGCAGGCGTTGCACTTGGGCTAGCTCGGGCTTCCAGTAATTCTCGAATTTCTCACCCAACCAATATTCACCCTTCACATACTCGACATGACGGAAGGGACCACTGCCAATCGCTTGTTCCCAGAAGTTCTCTCCATGTTCTTCGAAAGATTTCTTGGAAAGGATATGCTCAGCAAGCAGAAGATTAAAGAGTGGCGCTGGTTTGGAAGTTGTAAAGACCACCGTGGTGGGATCGGGTGCTTCCACTGTGGACAACAGATCTACAAAGGGCGTAGAGTGCTGGAACTCAAGATTGGCGAGTAACCTCTCATAGGTAAACTTTACGTCCTCTGAAGTAACGGGTGAGCCATCGTGGAAGGTGGCACCCTCGTGCATCGTGACGGTCCAGACGGTGCCGTCTTCGTTGCTCTCATATCCGGTAGCCAGCCAGTTGATCTGTGAGCCATCTGGCGCAACATCAAAGAGCTGGTCGTAGATGCAACGATTGATTTCGCCTTCCATACGTCCGCCGATTAGCTGCGGGTCTTGCGTGCGTAGATCGTCACCGCGCGACCAGATGATCTCGGTGAGGGGCTCGGTGCTGCCTGGGGCAACCATCTGACAAGCTGCCATGAGTTGGCTGAGAAAGGGTAGGCTCATACCTACGCCCGCGGCCTGAAGAAAACGCCGTCGCGTAACTGGTAGGGACATGGTTCCTCCTAAATTCTAGTGTGAGTTGGGGCGGTTGCTAGGAAAGATACAGAACGATATAGATCGAACTTTAGGGAGCCAACAAACTGTACGTCTTTGTTTGGTACCTCTGAGCAAGAGTAATTATAGGGGCGAACTAAAGCACTGTCAACGTGAGCAAGTACTTTGTAATCCCCCGAACTTCGCATAGAAGTATGTTTAGCGGCCCGTTTTGTGGCATATACAGTTGGTATTTTATGAGTGGCATTTCTGTGCGGTAGCCGCAATTCTATCCCAAGCTGTTTTTATCTGTTGAGATGTAGATCAACGTGTAGGTTGCGGAGGGCTTTATAGGGATTTGAAGCAGAGGCAGGGGGTGGTGAGGGGTCTATGCACTGATGGATTGTTAGCACGCGTTCGCCAAAACAATCGGATTGTGGTAAATCTTGTGAGATACCTGTGCAATCATCATTTTCGTTCATCATTGCAGTGTTACAGACTCAGGATGATGAACCTTTATGCATCAGCGCCAAATTTCTACGCTAAAAAAAAGCCATAAGAAAATGGGAGCTACCTCATCATGCTGATTCACGATCTGGATACACCGACTGTTGTCTGCGATCTGGACAAATTGGAACGTAATATCACTACGTATGCCGACAATGCCAAGTCGGTGGGGATTCCGCTTTGGAGCCATACCAAGTCCCACAAGATTCCTGAGATTGCCCACATGCAAATGAAGAGCGGCGTGGTGGGTATCTGCTGCCAAAAAGTGGGTGAAGCAGAAGTGATGGCGGCAGGGGGAATTTCTAACATTTTGATTCCCTATAATGTGGTTGGGGCTTCGAAGGTGGATCGCTTGCTGCGTTTGGCGCGGCGTATTCAGATCAGCGTTGCCGTGGATTCGGAGACGACCGCGCGTGGCATCTCTGATGGTTCGCTGCGTTATGGGGGCGAGGTTCGCACCTATATTGAACTGGATACAGGCTCCAAACGCTGTGGCGTTCAGTCACCTGCCGAGGCACAAGATCTGGCGCGTAAGATTTCTGATTTGCCGGGGATTGATTTCCAAGGGGTACTGACCTATCCCAGTCGCATGGAGATTCAACCTTTTCTGCAAGAGACAGTGGAACGGATTACCAGCGATGGGATTCCAGTGAACGTGGTCAGCGGTGGCGGTACGGGTGCGGACCAGGTCTCTAAGGAGATTGGATGCACGGAGACACGTGCTGGCTCGTATGTGTGGGAGGGATTGACGCGCATCAAGGGGCGCGAGGATTTGAGCGACGAGCGTTGCCCGCTACGCATACTCACCACGGTGGTCAGCCGTCCCACTTCGAACCGGTTGATCATCGACGGGGGCATGAAGACCTTCTGTTCCTATCCGCCGGTTCCCTATGGCTATTGTGTTGAACACCCAGAATTGAAGATCGTGGGCATGTCAATTGAGCATGGGCATGTGGACACCAGCGAGTCATCCCATACCTTTCAGGTGGGCGAACGACTGACATGGATTCCGTTGCACCAGGAGATGGCACTCAACTTGCATGATGAGTTGGTGGGCTATCGGGGTGAACAGATTGAGGTCGTATGGCCCGTGTGGGGGCGTGGCAAGGTGAAGTAGAGGGGCTTGCATTCTATGATTTTGCCCATATCTGGTTGATATTTAGATACATTTGGGTAGATATTCGGAGACGTTGTGTCTTGGAAATGACTACCATTACCAAGGCACAACGTCTGTTTTTGTCCAGTCAGACCCCAATTTTACTGCAAGCGCCCGCTATGTATTTATATAATGCTTGACGTGGGATTCCTGTCCACATTACAGAATTCTTGTGGCAGACCTTCACAATTACGTCAGGTTCAGGTGGGCTACTTTGGGCGCAAGCTACGAGGAGCATAAAACCAGATTTATCAAGGTGGGCTAGGTTTTGTTGCATTTAAGCAGTTAAACAGATTCTTAGCAAGTGTAGTATGTGCCTCAACCTGTAGTTTGACTGGGGTACTTATTTCCGAGTCTAAGTGAAGACCCTCCTTGCATGCATTATCTGGTTCGTTTGCTCTGACATTGCCCTTGTATGCGATTCAATAGAAGAGGTTAAGACAATGGCTGACAATAACATGAAGGACAATGGCGTGTCTCACAATGGCATAGCTAGGAGAAATACCTGGAGTGGTCGTAACGTGCTCGTAACGGGCCTAACTGGCTTTATTGGTGGGTGGGTCGCCGCGGCTCTTCTTGACGCTGGCGCTCAGGTGGTTGGGATCGTACGAAGTAAACCCAGTGAGCGCAATGACAGCGACGATGTCTCTACCTTGGAGTTGCTGGATTTAGAAAATCGAGCACATTTTGTAGAGGGATCAATCGCTGACTATTCGATAGTAGAACGCACCCTTGCCGACTATGAGGTTGACACAGTCTTTCACTTGGCGGCAGAGACGATTGTGGGTGTCGCCAACCGAAGCCCTTTATCCTTTTTTGAATCCAACATTAAAGGCACTTGGAACATATTGGATGCGGTGCGTACCAGCAATACGATCGAGCGCGTTGTTATTGCCTCTTCCGACAAAGCCTATGGCGACCAAAAAGAACTTCCCTATACCGAAGAGACCACGCTCAACGGACTCTATCCCTATGATGCATCAAAGGCATGTACTGATATCCTAGCCCGCGCCTATGCGCACACCTATGACTTGCCGATTGTGGTCACTCGCTGCGCTAATGTTTATGGGGGTGCAGACCTAAATTGGTCGCGCTTGGTGCCTGGTACAATTCGCTCTATCCTCTGTAACGAAAACCCTGTGCTGCGCAGTGACGGCACTTCACAACGCGATTACATTTATGTTGATGATGCGGTTGAAGCATACCTCCAGGCAGGGGCGAATGTAGCCGACGATGAGGTGCGCGGCAAGGCATTTAACTTTGGTTCAGGTAGACCCCTTTCAGCACGCACCATGGTGAAGCAACTGCTTCACGCGTCTGGACAGACAGATGTATCCCCTGATATTCGAGGGAAAGGCAAGCCACACGGTGAGATCGACCAGCAGTATCTTGACAGCACTCAAGCCAAG